>CAZNDF010000001.1:0-26628 GCA_964571775.1 uncultured Gammaproteobacteria bacterium
GTGTCAATTTGATTGTTGAAGAAATCGGTCGAGCTATTAAGGCTGCAGGAACCAAATAGATCTCAGATTATAGATGATAGATCTTAGATAATAATAATTAAATAATAAAATTATGGATAATAAACAAATAATTGAATTAGTAAAGAAAATCCGAAATGAAACTGGTTTAGGGATAATGGAAATTAAAGCTGCTTTGGAAGAAGCAGAAGGTGATGAAAAAAGAGCCAAAGAGATTTTAAAAGAAAAAGGTTTAAAAAAAGCAGAAACTAAAACAGAAAGAGAAACTCATCAAGGTAGAGTAGCTACTTACACTCATACTACCGGTAAAATTGGAGTAATGGTGGAATTACTTTGTGAAACTGATTTTGTGGCTAAACATGAAGATTTCTTGGGTTTAACAAAAGATATTTGTTTGCAAATTGCAGCAATGAATCCAGAAAATGTTGAAGATCTTTTGAAACAAGAATTTATAAAAGATGCTTCAATTACTATTGAAGAAAAAATTAAAGGTCTAGTAGTTAAATTTGGAGAAAACATGAAATTAACCAGATTCGCTAGATTTGAAATCTAATTTGTTTTTTAATAAAAAAATCCTCTGAGAAATCAGGGGATTTTTTTATAACTTCTTGACAATAATGAGAGGGAAAGAAACATTTGTAATGCGGGGTTGGTAATGATGGGGCATTACCTGACACTTTTACTCAATACAAATGGAAGTGTGTCAGTAAAAATGAGGGTGAATCAGTCAATTGTTCATCGGCGAAATCTAACTATTCGGTTAAATAAGGTTCTGTTTTTACTGTTTTTTGTGTTGACAAAAACGAAATAATCTTTATTATCTAGTTACATGGAGAGTACAACAAAAAATAATTGGAAATTATTAGTCGGTTTATCGATTTTGGTTTTGGGTTTGACTTATGGGGTTCAAATGGTTCAAAAAAACCAGGAGAACAGGAGTAAGGCAGCAGAAGAGGTGGGGTTACAAAATACTGAAGTTGAAGAGGAGAGTGTGTGTGGTGAATCAAATGGTATGTTGGTTTCAGCAAGACCAATATTAGATCTATGTAGTAATGGACTACCTATTTGGAATGACTCTGTGGCCGAGGATGGAGAATATAACTGGTCTTGTGTGATTGAATCTAATAAATCAACTGTCAGTTGTAGTGCTTTTTTGGAAGAATAGATTTTATAGTATGTCTTTTTGAGTAACTTGTTATAATAGTTTAATTTTATGATAAATTTTTCAGATGTAAGGGTCCGAATGGACAAAATAGTATCTTTATTTGTTAATGATATTGTTTCAATTAGGACTGGTCGAGCAACTCCAGGGTTGATAGAAAATGTGGTGGTGACTGTTTATGGTGGGCAAAAGATGAGATTAATAGAGTTAGGTTCTATAAGTGTGCCAGATGTGAGATCATTGACTTTCCAGCCATGGGATCAGGGGTTAATTAGAGAAATTTCTAATGGAATTGCAGCCGCTAATGTGGGGATGAACCCGGTGGTTGATGGTCAAATTATTAGAATGAGTTTACCGATGTTGACAGTAGAACAAAGAGAAGATTATGTAAAATTGTTGGGGAGAAAGTTGGAGGCAGCTAGGGTTATGATTCGCGATGCACGGGCTGATTTTAGATCAGATATCCAAAAAGCTAAACAAGATAAAACTATTTCTGAAGATGAATTTAAAAAAGACGAGACAGAACTACAAAAAATAACAGATGAGTTTATTAAAAAACTGGAAGGATTGTCAGAAAAGAAAGAAGTAGAGATACGGGGATGATTTAGATGATAGATATTAGACCTTAGATCGTAGATAATGGGAATATGGATTTGATTATATTTGTAATAGCTTTGTCAGTTTTAGTGTTAGTTCATGAATGGGGTCATTTCATGGCAGCACGAAAGACGGGCGTAAAAGTGGAAGAATTTGGATTAGGCTTACCTCCAAGAATAATTGGGAAAAAGATAAAGGGAACTATTTACAGTCTTAATTGGTTGCCGGTTGGCGGGTTTTGTAAACTTTATGGTGAGGATGGGGATGGTAAAGGGACTGATGCTTTCAATAATAAAAATCCGTGGCAAAAAATGTTGATAGTTTTGGGCGGGGTAATCATGAATTTAGTTTTGGCAGTGGTAATTTTTAGTGTGGTTTATACGATTTTGGGAGTTCCAGTTGAAACAGATAACGTCTCGATTATTGGTATATCTCCAAACTCTCCAGCTGAAGAGGCTGGATTGAAAGAAGGGGATATTATTTTAAAGGTAAATGATGTTGAAGTTAAAAAAGCAGATCAATTAACTAATGAGGTTTTGAAATATAAAGGGAAAGAAGTTAGTTTAGTAATTGGTGGTGAAGGTCGTGATTCATCAATACAAACCAAAGTAAAGGTAAGAGAAAATCCACCAGAAGGCGAAGGGTCTATGGGAGTAGCAATATCAAATACAGAGATGATGAAAGTGCCTTGGTATCGGATAGATAAAGGGATTATGGCAGGGTTTAAAGAAGCCTATTATTGGGGGGAGATTATTTTTGGTGGAGTAACAAAGATGATTGGAGGGTTATTTATTGGTCAGGTTCCAAAAGATGTGAGTGGGCCAATTGGTATGTATGAGGCAACTAGCGCTATTAATAAGAATCAAGGTATTTTGGCAGTGATTCATTTTTTTGGAATAGTTTCAGTGAATTTAGCGGTGGTAAATGTTTTGCCTTTTCCAGCACTTGATGGAGGGAGAATAATATTTGTCATTTATGAAATGATTACAAAAAAGAGAGTGAATCAAAAAGTAGAAACAGTGGTGAACAATTTAGGAATGTTACTATTGTTAGGATTAATACTGTTGATAACAGTAGGTGATGTTTGGCGCCTTTTAGGGAAATAAGGAATTTATTTTTTGGTTTTTATAATGGATCTTGATCTATTGACCTGGGTTTTTAAAAGTGATTAACTTATCACATGATGAATAGATTAAATAACGCTAATAAAAGAGGTGTTTCTGGTGTTTTTTTAATAATTTCGGTTTTAGTTTTGGCGATAGCTTTGCCAGTGAGTGTTTTTTTGACCCAGAAAAATCAAGAATCTAGAAGTAAAGCAACAAGTGAGTCGTCAACTATTGGTATTTGTGGAAAATCAACCGGAGAATATTTCTCGGCCAAGCCGGCTTCTGGTTTGTGTGATGGCGGTGTTTTGGTTTGGACTGATGAAGAGGCAACAGACGGTGATTGGAACTGGACTTGTAAAGGTGATTTAGGGGTGGCTGATTCATCAGTAGATTGCTTGGCAGTGAAAGAATAGTTGTTTCCTTTTTTGGATGATTTTTTTTGAGGGGATTTGGTGTGAATTTTTTTTGATGGAGAAGGGAATTATTTTGATCTATTGACCCAATGTTTAAAAGGTGTTTAACTTTTTTATATTAAAAAAATTTACAATGAAAAACTTAAGATTAACTGAACAGAGAGGAATAGCTCAAATTTTTTTATTGGTTGGCATGTTAGTGGTAGCAGTTTCTCTACCTTTTGCAACGAGATTAGTGCAACAGAATCAGGAGAACAGGAGTAATGCGGCTACTAAAAAAACGGCTGCATATTGTAACTCTAAACTTACTAGAACGGCTTGTACAGATGATCCTGGTTGTTATTATTTTGCTGCTGGTGGTTTACTTGATAGCTATAACAAAGCTAATTGTATCCCATCGAGGATTCGAGGTGAAGGGTGCTCCTATAGTAGTACGTGTTATGATGGTTTGAGTTGTAGGAGTGGTTTTTGTGTTAACTCTACTGATTGTGTTCATACAAGAGCAGGTAAAGTTGTTGCTAATGGAAGTAAACTTTGTTGGGATTGGGATATACATACATGTTCTAGTGGGGATTTAGAGAAGGGAGTGGTTAGCTGTAATACTTATTCTGTTAATAATCCGGATCGAGTTGGGTGTACGGGTAATACATCTGGCTCTTGTACTTTTTCGACCGCTTTAAAAAAGTCATCAGCTGCGCCAACAACTAAACCTACGGCTACTCCAACACCGAGACCTACTTGTAGTTCTAAGGGTGGGGCTTGTATTGGTGGGGTAAGGACTTGTACTGATGTTGAAGGTGGTAGTGTAATTTCTGGAACTGATTGTAGTGGGACTACTCCTGTATGTTGTAAAGTGAAAGAGACTTCGAATAAATGTATCCTTGGTGATAAGTCTTATGATAATGGTTTTAAATATTGCTCTGATGTTTATGGTCCTAGTCAATTAAAAACATGCAATAACGGAAGTTGGAGTACTGAGGATTGTCCGGGTGGTTGTCCTGTTGGTACTAGTAATTGTAGTAAAACTACCGTTCCTAAATGTACTAGTTACACTTATTCTGCTTGGTCGACTTGTACTAATGGAAAACAAACAAGAACTGTCACAGGTAGAACCCCATCTGGGTGTTCAGAAAATACTGCAGGTTCAGCGACACTAGTAACTTCACAAAATTGTACAACTAAGGTTAGTTGTACTTCTAAGGGTGGGGCTTGTATTGGTGGTGTAAGGACTTGTACTGATGTTGAAGGTGGTAGTGTAATTTCTGGAACTGATTGTAGTGGGACTACTCCAGTGTGCTGTAAAGTGACGGAACCAGTTGGTGCCTGTAATAGTACGACTATAGCTAAGACTTGGTCTTCGGCTCCCAGTGATTCTCAAGCCTGTTCTTCAGGAAAGGTATATTGGGTAGATAAAGAAGCGACTGATGGTACTTACAATTGGAATTGCAGGGTTACTGGTGGTTCAACTGCTACTTGTGCTGTCGGTAAAACCGTAGCCGCCGGTACAAAAGTTGATGGTAAATGCGGTGGGGCTATGGATGCAGTAGTCAAAACTAAACCGACTTCTGGTTTATGTGCGGCTGGTACAGCGAGTACAGTAACAGCAGGTACAGGGGTAACTTTATGGAAATGGACATGTGCAGGGGCTAATGGGGGTTACACCGCTACTTGTGTAGCGATATATAATCCTTGTAAGGCTGTTGGTGGTGATTGCAGGACTGTTTGTAGCAGTGATGAAGAACTATACAGTGGTGGTCGTGATGCTTGTAGCCCCGCTGTGTGTTGTAAAGTTAAATCTACAGTAATTGCTAAAAAGGATGGAGTGTGTAATGTTAGTTATAATGGTAAAAGTGTAACTAGCAGACCGTCTGATGCAACTGCGTGTAGTACTGGTACTGTTTATTGGACTGATGTGAGTGCCACTAGTGGATACTATAAATGGCGATGCGATGGTATTAATGGTGGCGCTAGTGTAAATTGTTCTGCTAAAAATGATGTCAGCGGATCTCCGGCAACTAATTCTTCGGCTTGTAAAGCTAAGGGTGGTGTTTGTGCTACTTATAGCACTGCTTTGAAGACTGGTGATTCGTGTAAGGTTAATGGTTATCCGAAATTTGGTAAAGTAGTGACCGGTTTATGTTCGGGTGATAGCAAGACAGTTTGTTGTACTGGGATTACGACTGTGGTGAATCCACCAGTAAATCCCCCTGTTAATCCACCAGTAGATCCCCCTGTTAATCCACCAGTAGATCCCCCTGTTAATCCACCAGTAGATCCTCCTGTTGACCCTCCGGTAACTGTACCATCTACAAATATAACTTTGAGTCCACCCACTGTTACTTTGATTGTGGGTGAGACTAAGGCTATTGTGGCAACGTTGGAACCATCTAACTCGACAGATACAGTTACTTGGACAAGTAATAATTCAGCTATAGCGGCAGTTTCAACAAGTGGAGTTATCACTGGTGCTTCTGCTGGGTCAGCAGTAGTAACAGCAACGACTACGAGTGGAAAAACAGCTACAGTTAGTGCAACTGTAAATCCAGCTGCGGCTGGTTCGGCTCAAGTATCTTTTAAATTTGCTTTCTTTGGAATTAAACCGGGAGCAGCTTGTATTTCTAGTTTGGAAAATTTAAATATTGAAGTGGCTAATGTTCCAACAAGTACTTATCAATCTGGTTTGAGTACTGTTTTTGCTAAGTTGGATGATGATCAGGTTGATGCAAACGGTAATCAAATATTCCAGGTGACAGCGTTGTCTTTGGATGCAACTAAGTTTGGAGCAGCCAATAATGCTAATTATATAAAGATTAAAGGGCCTTTCCATTTGAGGAGAAGAATGTGTGCTGATGGTCAAACCTCTAAAGTTCCAGAAACTACCGTTTGTGATATTGACTTGACTAGAACTGACGGTCATATCTATGACTTTTCTAAATACACATTGCTTTCTGGAGATATTAATAAAGATGGAATAGTAAATGGAGCTGATTTTGGTCTAGTAAAAACAGCTCTTGACTCTGATGATTCAGTCTCTTGTGGTAGAGATGGTGATTTAAATATGGATGGAGTGATTAATGGAGTTGATACTCAAATAATTAAAATAACTCTACTTGAGAGAGATGACGAGTAGTTATAATTTAAATAATAAAAATGAAAGAAAATAAATTAATAAAAATACTTATCCCAATTGTGGCTATGATTGTGGTTGTGGAGAGTGTGGTGCTGGTTTCAAATTTGGATAAAGGTAATAACAATGTAGCTGACAGTAAAATTGAAGAAGTTGTTCCAACTGAAGGAGAACAAAAAGATGAATCGCCAGTGGCTGACTTTGTTTTTGCGACAGACACAAAAGAGATGAAGGTAGGGAAATCGTATGAGGTGGTTTTGAATTTAGTAGCAAAAAAGGATTTGGCTTTGGATGCTATTGAAACCTATGTAGATTATGATCCAAAATTAGTAACAGTATCGAAATTAGTCTCAGGCAATACTTTGCCAAAGGCTGATGTTTCGAAGGTTGATGAAAAAAATGGCAGAGTTAGTACGGTGTTTTTGATTGATGATAAATCTGGCTATGTAACCAAATCAGATGAAATTAATAGAATTGTCTCTTTTATGGTGACACCAAAAGTAGAGGGACAGATTAATTTGGAATTGACTACTAGTAGTGATGATAAAAAACTTGTTACTATGATTGTAGAAACTGCTACGAGTAAGCAATTGACTTTCTCGAGCAATAAATTAGAGATTAATGCAATTAAATAAGTCATGAAAAAGACTGCCTGGTTACTAAATACTTTTTTAATTTTATTTTTATTAACAGCCTCAAGTGTTAAGGCTGCTGTAGCTGGGCCGCATTTGTTGGTAGATCCGTCGAGTGGTAACTATTCAGTGAATGGGACATTTAGTGTGACAGTAAAAATTGATTCAGCTTCGGAAGTGGTTGGAGCTATTGATGGTATCGGAACTTATGACTCTGATAAATTGGAGTTAGTTTCTATAAATAAGGCTCCTTCGATGGTTTTTGAGGGTATCAGTGGTGGGGGAAGTTGTACTGTCGAATCGGCTTCGGGAAGATTTAATTTCACTTGTTATTCTAATGATTCATTATCAGATCAGTCTCTTAGTGGAAATTTAGTGGTGTTGAATTTTAAAGCTAAGGCTACTGGTACGGCGACGGTGAATTTTGTTTGTGCTAGTGGAAATACAACTGATTCTAATATAATAAAGACTTCAAATGCAGTGGATGTGATTGCTTGTGGAGAGAATGTTGGAGGGTCTTATGTCATAGGTAACAGCACAGGTGGTGAGGATACTACTACTGCACCGACTAGTTCGACAACCACTTCTACTGAATTGCCTAAGACTGGTGGAGTAGGAGCGACTTTAGGTTTGATAGTTTTTGGAGCGATTAGTTTAGCTTCAGCAGTATTTTTGAAATTTCTATGAAGAAGCTTAAGGTAAAAAATATTGTTATTTTTGGGGTTTTAGGAGTGGTAATGGTGTTGGTAGTAGTAGCAGTGAGTCAGGTTAGAACTTTTATGAGTGGAGCTTCAAGTGATATTGAACCACAAAATGTGTCAGCAATTCCGGGCGAAGATGGAAAATCAGCAACAATCACTTGGACTTCTGATAAAGAGTCAATATCAAAAGTTGAATATGGAACAACAGCTGCAAGTTTAGTTTTGATGTCAGCAGAATCGGTGGCGGCAGTTAATCATAGCTTATCTTTATCTTCTTTGAGACCGGCAACAACTTATTATTACAGAATTAGAATAGGAGAGGAAGTTTTTGATAATGGTGGTGTTCCTTATAATTTTAAAACAAAAGCAGACGCGACAGCAGTCGTTTCACCTACATTAATACCAACAGTACCATTAACAACAACAAACAATAATGTTGCGTCAGGTGCGGGAATCGTATGTGATCCAAAAGCGGATTATAATAAAGATGGAGTAGTTACTGGTTTAGATGTGATGGCTTGTAAGGCTGATGGGGGAAAGGTGGCTGCAGTTACAACAACGACAACCCCAAAAATAACGACTACTCCGAAGGCAACAACGTCAAGTTCTCCAACTTTGGACTGTACTGGGAAAATCATTGATTATAATAGCGATGGAGTAGTTAACGGGCTAGATAGAGTTAACTGTTTACAAAATCAGAGATAATAGAGTAAAATAGGCAATCGTTAATTTTAAGGAGGTGCTATTTTTTAATGCCAATTATAGTAGAAAAAAAGAAAGGTGAGTCTAAAGACGATGTAATCGGTAAATTTAGACGCCTATGTTTGGAAGAGGATATTACAGAAGAAGTCAGAAAAAGGACTGCTTATGTGAAACCTTCTGAAGAGAGATATGCCAAGAAGAAAATAATTGTTTGGAGAGATAAATGCCGCAGACGTGCAAAAAACTCGAGAAGACATGATGTTAAAAGATAAACTTAAAAAGGAAAGTATAGAGGCCTTAAAAAGCCACGATCAAAAGAGAGTGGATGTTTTAAGGTTTCTTATTTCCTTGATTGATAAAAAAGAATTACAACTTCCGGTAGGAAAAATGACTGATGCCGAGGAGATTGGAGTTTTGAGAAAAGAACTGAAAAACAAAGAAGAATCTAAAGAGATGTTTTTGAAAGCCAACAGAGTGGATTTAGTTCAGCAGTTGGATTACGAAATAGAAGTGGTTAAAGGATATTTACCAGCAGAGATTAGTCAAGAACAAGTAGAAAAAATTGTAGTTGATGTTATCGCTGACAAAGGTAATAATTTTGGATTAGTGATGAGAGAAGTAATGGTTAAATTGAATGGAGCGGTTGATGGTGGGGTGATATCGAAAATAGTAAAAGAAAAAATAGGCCAGTAGTATCGTTATGGAAAATTTAATTTTGATAAATCATTTGAAGAATTGGGGTCTGGATGAAGCTTTGGTAGAAAAATTATCAAAAAAAGCTTTGGCGGAAAAAGGTTACAAAGAAGACGTTGAATTAAGTGTTTATTTTGTAGGGAGAAAAAAAGCAAAGGATTTAAATGTGAGTTTCAGAAAAATGACCTATATACCGCAAGTTTTGGGTTTTCCGATGTCAAAGCAACAAGATATCGATGGGAAAATAAGGTTAGGAGACATTGTAATATGCACTCAAAAATTGAAGTATGAAGTGAAATTTCAAGAATCAACGTTAGAAAAGGTTTTGTATGAATGGCTGGTTCATGGGATAGAGAATCTTTTAAAATAATTTTAAATTTTTAATTCTTAATTTTTAATCAAATCTAAATTTTAAAATTAAAAACATTAGAAATTGATTAAAAATTTGGTGTTGATACAGATAATGGTATTGTAAAGTGAGCTTGGCTTTGGTTTAATCTATTGATGTCAGTTTTTCACTTAAAATATCGCCCGAGTAAAATATCTGAATTGGATTTGGTTGACGTGGCTGAAAAATTGAAAAAATTTTTATCGGCAAAGGAAATTCCTCAATCTTTTTTGTTTTCCGGGCCCAAAGGGGCAGGTAAGACTTCGGCGGCAAGAATTTTGGCCAAAGTGATTAATTGCAAGAACCAGAAAGATGGCGAGGCGTGTGGAATTTGCGATAATTGTAAAGAGATTTCTGAGGGGCGAGCCATGGATATTATTGAAATGGACGCGGCTTCAAACAGGGGAATTGAAGATGTCAGAAGCCTGAAAGATAAAGCCTATTTATCGCCGAGTAAGTTGGCTTATAAGGTTTTTATCATTGACGAAGTGCATATGTTAACCAAAGACGCCTTTAACGCGTTGTTAAAGTTGATAGAAGAACCACCAAAACATACAATATTTATTTTGTGTACAACTGATGCAGAAAAAATACCGGATACGGTGCTGTCCAGATTAATTCGGGTTGATTTTCGGCGAGGTGGCAAAGGGGAGCTGAAAGCTGCTTTGGAGAAAATTATTAAGGGTGAAAATATTAAATTAAGCGATGAAGCAATAAATTTTATTTTAGAAAGGAGTGACGGTAGTTTTAGAAACTTACACAAAAATTTTAATGAGTTGATATTGGCGTTGGGTTCAGATTTGTCTTTTGAACAGGTAGAGAAATTTTATTTGGAACGGAGCGGCAATTACAGCGAAATTGATTTTGAAAAGGATTTGTTGAGGGGGGATATTAAACTAATTTTGGAAAAGATAGAAAAAATGGCAAATAACGGAATTGATTTTGTTGAATTCAGGCAGGAATTATTGAAGTATTTTCAACAAAAGATATTAATTAATTTAGGGGTAATTGACGGCGAAAAGGTGGGTTTTTCTTTAAAGGAATTGGAGTCTTTAATTAGTTTGCTGATACGGGCGGCTAAGCAAGAAAAAGAGACTGAGATTGATCAATTGCCACTAGAATTAGCAGTAATTGATTTTTTGGGTGAACCCAAGAATCCAATTGAGGTAAAAAAAAATGATGAAGTAATTGGAGTTGATAAGCTGCCAAAAACAGAAGAAAGCGCAGTGGAAGACAAGGAAAGTAAGGTTGAAGGTAAGACGATAACTTTAGATGTGGTTAATATAGATTTGGAGAAAGTTGATCAATCTTGGGGAGGGGTTTTGTTGGCAGTAAAACCATTTAATCATTCAGTTGAAGCCTTTTTGAGGGCAGCCCGGCCAATTAAATTAAACGGGAGAAATTTAACCCTGGAGGTTTTTTATCCGTTTCATAAGGACAGACTGGAGGAACCAAGAAATCGAAAAATTGTGGAAGACGGATTATTAAAAGTGTTGGGAGTAGAGTTGGCTTTTGAATGTGTTTTAGGTAAAAGTAAAAAGGAGCCGTTAGTCATAAGAAATGACACCCCAGTAGAAAATGTAAGCGAAAATTTGGTTGAAGAAAAGAAAGATAAACAGGATTTATATGATGTGGCCAAGGATATTTTTGGATAATTTACAATTTCTAATGTCTAATTTCTAAGTTATAATGGAGGGGATAATTTTAAATTAAAAATTTTAGAAACATATGTTTGATAAAGCAAAAATGTTAGCTCAGGCTTATAAATTAAAAAAAGCAGTTGAAGCGGAGACGGTGGAAGTAGAGGAAAATGGAGTTAAGGTTATGGTTAGCGGTGACCAAAAAATAAAGTTTTTATCGGTCAATGGGATGGAAAATAAGGTATTGGTGGATACGATTAATAAAGCGATGAAAAAATCTCAAGAGACGGCGGCAAAAAGAATGAAAGATATGGGAGGACTGGAAGGACTGTTTTAGTCAAAAGTTTGTAAAGTTATAAAGTTCATAAAGTAATATAAAGTGGCGGAATTTCCAAAAGGGATTAAAAACTTAATTGATGCGTTTGAACGGTTGCCGGGTATTGGCCCAAAAGGAGCAACTCGCCTGGCTTTTTATTTACTTAATACTCCAAAGTCTTATGTAAATGATTTGGCAAACTCTTTAGTTAAGATGAAGGAAGAAATAAAAATTTGCAAAGAATGTTTTTCGGTAAGTGAACAAGATATTTGTTCAATATGTCAAGATAGTAGTCGAAATAAAGGTCAAATTTGTGTAGTAGAAAGGGCGATTGATGTGATGGCAATTGAAAATATGGGGGGGTATAAGGGGATTTATCACGTGTTGGGCGGAGTAATAAATCCGTTGGAACATACCGGGCCAGATGATTTGAAAATTGATGAATTAGTGGAGAGAATAAAAATGAAATTAGCGAGGGATGGTGAAAATAGGCAATGTATAGAAATTATTTTGGCAACCAACCCGACCATGGAAGGAGAGGCAACGGCGTTGCATATAAAGAAGCGGTTGGAAGGTTTGAATCTGAAAATTTCTCGGATTGGCAGCGGTTTACCGATTGGGGCAGATTTGGAATATGCTGATCAAGCAACTCTGTGCCGGGCGCTGGACGGGAGAAGGGATATATAAGTTATTGACTTTGATACCATAAAATGTTTGACTATCTTTGATGGTAGTTGATTTCTTTAACAAACACGATTTCTCCCACATTTTCGTTTTAATCGGCATTTTGTTAATAGCTATCTCTCTTCCCTTTGTCTCTTATCTAGTCCAAAAGTCTCAAGACAACAGAAGTAAAGCCAGTGAAGCTAAAACGCCAAAGATTGCTTTCAAATTCTCCATTGAAGGAATTAAACCTTCTTACGTTGACGGTGATTCTTCTTATGATTGTTTTAATCAAATGGCTCAATTAAGCTTTGACTTTTTTAATATCACTGCTAATTCTTCTCAGTTAGGAATCACCACTACTTTCTCTCCGGTTGAAGGTGAAGTTAATTCCAATGGGGACCAGGTCTTTCAGACTAATGAAGTTACTTTAGATTCTAAATTTAATTCAGTCAACGATCTTAATTATCTTAAAGTTAAATGGCCGTTCACCCTTAAATCTATTATGTGTCTTGATAACCAAGACATCCAAGTATTAAATGATGCTGTTTGTAGTCTTAATTTGTTCACCAATAAAGTTTATGATTTTTCCCACCATTCTTTAGTCATAGGAGATGTTAACAATGATGGTTTAATCAATGGTCTGGATTTCTCTCACATTAAAGTCAGATTTGACTCCGGAGCCAATGTCTCCTGTGGTACTGAAGCCGATCTTAATCTTGATGGGGTAGTTAATGGTTTAGACGGTACTCTGGTTAAAAAAAATCTACTTCTGGCTGATGATGAGGAATTGTTTAAAACAAGTATGGCTTCAGTGTCACTGGCTGTTACGCCGACTGTCCCTTTGACAACAATTCCCGAGGAAAGCATTAATAATGAAGATGACGGACCGTTAGCGGGTGATAACGAGGAGGAGGAAGAAATAGAACCGACCCCGACGGCGGTGACTGTAGCGCCGACAATTCCAACAGCGACACCGACTCAAACACAAACCATTGTTTATGATCCAATAGTGCCTAAATCGTTTGATGATAGTGATTTAAGTGATAGTTTAAAAGTGTGGATAGATAAAAATTCTGGTTATTATATTGTCAGACTTTGGGCAAAAGATCCTTACCGACAGTTTCATGTATATGATGCTTCAATGCATAAAAAGACCTACGATACGATTGCCTCTTTGTTTAATCATGCTTTGAGCAGTAATGCCAATGGGATCAAAAATAAAATAGCAGTAGCGGTCAATTCTGATCCTTCGGTTTATTACGGCAGTTATTATTATTGCCGCCATTCAAGTGATTCTAGTTGTCCGTTTAATAGTTATACTTCCGGTGGATTGATTATTCGTGAAGGGAAAATTTATAGAAATGATACCGCGACTAATGGCAAAAGAAATTTAACTTATACAATTACAAAAGATAATAAGATGATGGTGCTTTTGGATAAACAGACTTTTTCTAATGCCCAGTCCAGGGTTGATGCCTATAAACCAGCGATTGATGGTGGGGCGAGAAATACAGCTTCGGCTCTGCATATTATGATAGATGAAGGGAAAAAGTTGTCTGAGAGTAATAATCCTAAAAAATATCCTCACCTTTATAAAGCTAGTAGTAGCGCGGCGGCTTATAGGAATGCCTTGTGTCAGGTTAATAACAATAACTTTATTTATATAGTTACAAATTCCAGTAAAACGGAGAAATTTTTGGCAGATAAGATGTTGGAATTTGGCTGCAATATTGCCGTTAACAATGATGGCGGGGGATCGACTAATTTTTGGTTTAAAAAAGATACCAGTAGTTCGTGGAAACATATGGTTGGAAGCGGATCAAGGGGGAAGATGGACTCAATAGTTTATTGGACGGAGTTATAAGATTAACCTAAGTGTTTGAGGGAGATTTCTGGCCAAAATTGTGGTGGTAAAATTGTTTATGGGAGATAATCAGATAATTAAAGGTGTAACAAGTGGGTTGGGCCAGTTGGGGATAGAAACGGCAGAAAAATTGGTTGAGGGAGCAGGCCAAATTATTGAACCAATAATTACAGCCCAGGAGCTCTTGGGAGGAATCGAACCGATGACTGATCAAGAGTTAACTCAGAAGAAACAACAGGAAGAGGCAAAAAAACAGCAAGAAATAAATAAACTTAAGGCAGAAATGGGACAGGGCCGAAAAGTTGAAGATGAGATGAACCGAATTCATACCCAAAGGGAAAGGGAGGAGGAGGAAAAGGAAAAATACTATGAAAAGTTGAAACAGCAACAGGAAGCGCAAAGACAACAACAAGAGGCTGAATATAGCGGATTGGTGATGGAGTCGAGTAACCCGGCAAAACAGAAGAAGAGCAGAGGAAGTGCATTGGTACATAAAAAGAAAAGTCAGCCGGATCAATCTCAAATGTCACAAACACAAGAATTTAAAGGTAAAATAGACTAAATTATTTTTTGAATAAATATGGCAGAGATAAGAATATATAATACAGCCACCAGGGAGAAGGAGGCTTTAAAAACAATTAATAAAAATGAAGTAGGGATGTATTCTTGTGGACCGACTGTGTATTCTAGCCCGCATATAGGTAATATGTATGCTTATATTTGTTGGGATGTATTGGTAAGGACTCTAAAATATTTGGGGTATGAAGTTCATAATGTAGTTAATATTACTGATGTGGGCCATTTAACTTCAGACGCTGATAGTGGTGAAGACAAAATGGAAAAAGGCTCTAAAAAAGAGGGGACGACAGTCTGGGAGATAGCTAAAAAATATGAAGCTGAATTCTTGGAGAATTTGAAAGAATTAAATATTGAACCTTCATGGAGAATGCCACGAGCCACTGATCATATTCAGGAACAGATTGAGCTAATTAAGAAAATCGAGTCTAATGGGTTTGCATACAAAACTTCTGATGGGATTTATTTTGATACAGCGAAATTTAAAGATTATGGAAAGTTTGCTAATTTAAATCTGGAAAAAATCCGAGAGGGGGCTAGGGTAGAGGTAAATGAAGAAAAAAAGAATCCAACAGACTTTGCTTTGTGGAAATTTTCTTATCTAAACGGAAGATCCTTTGACGTTGCTCAGGATGACGACGTAAAACGCCGTCAGATGGAATGGGATAGTCCTTGGGGGCTAGGTTTCCCAGGATGGCATATTGAATGTACGGCGATGTCGACTAAGTATTTAGGAAATGTTTTTGATATCCACACCGGGGGGGAAGATCATATCCCAATTCATCATACTAATGAAATTGCTCAAGGATATGGAGCTTTTGGTAAAATGACTGCCAATTATTGGATGCATAATGCTTTTATTACTTTTGGTGGGTCAAAAATTAGTAAATCAAGTGGTGGTCTTTATACTATTTTTGATTTGGAAGAAATGGGATTTGATCCATTGGCTTATCGATATTTAGTTTTGGGGTCACACTATAGAAAAGGAATGGAGTTTTCTCTTGATTCATTAAAGGCGGCTGATACGGCACTTAACAAATTAAGAAGTTATAGAGTTGAAAGATTATCGAAGGTGAGTGAAGAGTATAAAAGTGAATTTGTAAGTAAAATTGCTGACGATTTAGCAATGCCAGAGGCTTTGGCGGTGGTGTGGAAGCTGATGAAGTCAGATTTATCATCAGAAGATAAATGGACAACGTTATTAGATTTTGATAAGGTTTTAGGGTTATCTCTGGATAAAGAAGTGTTAGAAGAGATTATTCCTGAAGAGATTTTGAAATTAATTGAGGAGAGGAAAATGGCTCGAGAGAATAAAAATTGGAGTGAATCTGATCGATTGAGGGATATAATTAAAGAGAAAGGTTATCTGGTTGAAGATTCTCAAAATTCTTGTAAAATATTGAAGTTAAAATAGTTTTTGCGATTGTAAACAAAAACAATTTATGTTAATCTATTGAACTAATGAAAGGAAACACTTATCAATACCAACTAGTGGTAGTTTTGAACCCAAAGACTGAAGAAAAAGATAAAGTCTTGGCAAAAGTTACTGACTGGTTAGAAAAAAACAAAGTTGAGTCAACTTCAGACCATACTGGTTTAAAAGAATTGGCTTATGAGATCAACAAAAATTCTAAAGGTGATTTTTGGATTTTTAATTTAACATCTGAATCTCCATTAAAATTAAAAGAATTCGATCTCTTGCTTAATCGCGAATCTAATATTATTAGATATTTAATATTGAAAAAGGAGTAATCATATGCCTAGCAGATGTTTGAATAGGGTAACTTTAATTGGTAATTTAACTCGTGACCCGGAATTGCGATACACTCCAAGTGGGATGGCCGTCGCTTCTTTCGGATTAGCAACTAACCGGGTTTGGGTTACTAAACAAGGTGAAAGAAAAGAAGACGCACAATTTCATCGAATTGTGGCTTGGAATAAATTAGCTGAGTTGTGTTCACAACTTTTATCCAAAGGTAGAAGAGTTTATGTTGAAGGTAGAATTCAATACCGTGATTTTACTGATCAAGAAAACAATAAAAAACAAATCGCTGAAATTATTATTGATGATATGATTATCTTGGATAACAAAGGTCAAAATAGTGAACATGCTGAATCAATGGATTTAGCTGGAGCACCAGAGTCTGATACTATTGCAGCTGAAGGTAGTATTGAAGACATTGTTATTCCAGATGATATTGGTGGCGAACCAGCATCTGACAAAAAAGATGAAGAAATGCCATTTTAATTAAATTATGATTAAAAAGAGTAAAAAAGACAGTTTGTTAATAGCGAAAAGAAAAGGCCGTGAAAAAGGTTGTACTTTTTGCAAAAATAAAACTATACCTAATTGGGAAGATCATGAAAAATACCATGAGTTTTTATCTCCTCGAGGTAGGATTATGGCTTCACAATTTACTGGGGTTTGTGCTAAACACCAGCGAAAGTTGGTTAAAGCTATAAAGCAAGCTCGCCATTTGGCTTTATTGCCTTTTGTCACTAAATAGTTTTTTAAAAATTAATCCCTCTGAATACCATCTGGGTATCAGGGGGATTTTTGGTTATAATTAAGGATAATGAAAAAGAAAATGAAGACAAAATGGATTATAAAGGTATCTGGAGAAGTGAAATTTTTAGTTAATGAGGGAGAATCTGTTTTGGCTGGTAAAATTTTGGCAAAATTAAAAAACAAGACGATGGAATCTTTCAATTTTTCTGGTTTTTTTGGAAAATTAGGTAATGACAAACTGGTTGAGTTAAATGAAAAATTTAAAAACACTTGGGTGAATAGCGGCGATTTGTTATGTCTAATTGGAGGTATTTTCCCAAACAAAATTTGTTTTCCAATGAGCGGTAATTTTTTGGAAGTAGATGAGTTTGGTACTCTAAAGATAGAACGAATTGATGATGAAGAAAAGGAAATAACAGCTCCGGTTAATAGTAGAGTGGTGAAAATTGATGAAGACAAAATAATTCTCGAGTTTGAGGCTCAAGAGGTGGTAGGGAAAGGTATCGTTGAAGGAAAGACTTGGGGAAATGGAAAGATTATCATAATAGATGAAATGAAGGATTTAAATTCGTCAATTGGTGGAGGAGTACTATTCACCAATAATTTATCAAGACAGTTTTTGTTGAAGGCTGAGGTTGTTGGAGCGGTGGCCGTAGTGACTAATAAAGAGGTAGAAGCAGATGATATTAATACAGATTTACCAGTATTAGAGTTGGATGATAATGCTTGGATGGAAGTGATGAAACACAAAGGTGAAGAAGTTAGTATGTTGGTTAATTCTAGAGTTGGAAGATTATTAATAGTGTTAGAATAAATAATGCGTTTTAAGAATATAAGAAATTTAGCTTTGGCAATGGCACTATTGTCAATAGTGTCTTTGGTTAGTTATAAAATTGGTCAAGGAAATCAAATATCTCTTGAGAACTTAAACCAATTTGATTTGTCATTAATGTGGAAGGTAAAAGATAAATTAGCGGGCAATTTTTTGGATAAAGATAAGATGAATAATGAGGCTATGAAGTACGGCGCAATTCAAGGTATGGTAGCGGCTTTGGATGACCCTTATACGGTATATCTTCCACCGGAGGATAATAAGAGTGCAAATGAGGACCTGGCTGGTGAGTTTGCTGGGGTGGGGATTTCTTTGGGATATAAAGATAAAACTTTGGCGGTAATGTCACCAATAGCCAAAAGTCCGGCTGCAAGAGCTGGGGTTCAGGCAGGTGATTTGATTCTGAAGATAACTGATAAAGCAAAGAATGTCGATAAGGACACTACTGGAATATCTTTGGATGAGGCAGTTAAATTGATTAGAGGGGATATTGGAACTGAAGTTGTTTTAAAAATGTATCGTGAAGGAAAATCTGATACTTTTGATATCGCCCTAAAAAGAGAGAATATCGAAATTCCTGGACTAGAATTAGAATGGAAGGAAGTTGAAGGTAAGAAGATTGCTTGGATAAAATTTTATAAATTTAGCGAGCAGGTATTTAATGAATGGCCAGAAATAGTTAAGAAAATAAATACCGAGAATGGCAGTAATTACGGTGGAGTAGTTTTGGATTTGAGAAATAACCCTGGTGGTTATTTGCAGGCAAGTGTATTAGTGGCCTCTGATTTTATAAAAGAAGGTGTGGTGGTAAAACAAGAATCTAGTGATGGCAAAGTAGAAACTTACAATGTAGATAAAACTGCTGGTGGTTTGTTGGATGATAAAATGGTGGTTTTGATTAATGGAGGAAGTGCTTCAGCATCTGAAATTTTGGCTGGGGCTTTGAAAGATTATAATCGGGCAAAATTGGTTGGAGTAAAGTCTTTTGGAAAGGGAACAGTCCAACAAACTGAAGAATTCAAAGACGGTAGTGGTCTCCATGTAACTATTGCCAGATGGTTGTTGCCAAATGGTAAAAATATTCATGGAAATGGGATTGACCCAGATGTGGAAATAAAAGCAGGAGATAATCCAGATGAAGATTTGCAGCTAAATAAGGCGATAGAAACGTTGTTGAAATAATTGTATTTTTTTATTAAATTACTTTAATTAGTGGTTTAATTAAATTATGAAATCAAGAAAAATTAAATCAATATTACTTTTGTTGATAGTGGTTTTGTTGTTGGGAATTGGTGGAGTCGGTGGTTTGGTATTAGGAAGAAAATTTTTACCTAAAGATTTGTTGATTCAAAATAAAATTGAAGTGGTAGATGAGGAATCGGTGGTGACAAGGGTGGTAGAAAAATCAACCCCGAGCGTAGTAACTGTGTCAATAAACAAAGAAGTGACAACAAACTCTTTTGATGCGTTTAAACAGCTTTTTGGGATAGCTCAACAACCAGTTGAAGTACAAAAAATAGAGAGAGATATTGGGACTGGTTTTATCATAAGTAGTGATGGTTTGATTGTAACCAATAAGCATGTGGTGTCAGACACTTTGGCAAAATATAAAGTAGTAATTGGTAAAGATGAAACGGTAGAAGTAGTAAATATTTATCGTGATCCAATAAGTGATTTGGCAATACTAAAAGTAGACAAAACTGGCTTAACCCCGGTAGATATGGGTGATTCAGATCAACTTAAAGTTGGTCAAACAGTGATTGCAATTGGAACTGCGTTGGGGGAGTTTCGATCAACAGTAACTAAAGGAGTGGTTTCTGGTCTAGGGAGAGGAATCACTGCCGGTGACTATACAACAGGAATAGAAAAACTAGAAGATGTAATTCAAACAGATGCAGCTATAAATCCAGGAAACTCTGGCGGTCCATTGTTTGATTCTTCTGGGAAAGTGGTGGGCGTGAACGTTGCGACATCGCAAAATGGTCAGAGTATTGGTTTTGCATTACCGATAAATTTAGTTAAGTCGAGCGTAGATAATTTTCGGAAAACTGGTGAATTTGACCGACCTTACTTTGGGGTAGCTTATCAAATGATTACCAAGCAAGCAGCTTTACTTAACGAAGTGCCAGCTGGGGCTTATGTTCAGACAGTACTAAAAGACAGTCCAGCGGAAAAGGCAGGTTTAAAAATTGGAGATATTATTACTGAAATTGACGGTAAAAAATTAGCTGATACTGAGGATACTTCGATTGCTGGCATGGTGAATCAGAAAAAAATAGGGGATAGCCTTAAAGTGAAATATTTTAGAGATAAAACCGAGACAGAAGTTGAAGTCAAATTAGAAAAGAAGAGTAGTTAGTTTTTATTTTCTTCTACAGGTTGATCAAGAACAGTGAGTTCTAAAAGTAAATCGTCTAAATATCCAGCCATGATTTCATCGAGATTATTGAATGATTTTTCAATACGGTGATCTTTTATTTGATTACGAGGATAATTGTAAGTACGAATTTTATCAGCTCGGGTTGACTGGCTAATATTAGAACGACCACCAGCAACTTGAGCAGCTCTTTTTTCTTCTTCTAATTGCCAAAGCTTATTTTTGAGAAGTTCTAGGGCGATTTCTCGATTTTGTTGTTGATAACGTTCAGTACGAACATCGAACATTAAACCAGTAGGTTTATGGACTAAATGGATAGCGGTGGAAACTTTGTTGACGTTTTGGCCGCCGTTGCCGCCGGCACGACAAGCAGTAATGACGACATCGTCCATACTGAAATTAACCTCTTTGGAATCAATTTTTGGCATAACGGCAATGGAAGCAGTAGATGTTTGAATTCGGCCACGTTTTTCGGTTTCCGGAATTCTTTGAACCCGATGAGTGCCAGCCTCATATTTTAGTTGGTTGTAAGAGTCGATACCAGATATTTGAATAACGAAACCATCAATTTGACTGACTTTCCAACCAACTTTATTAGCGTAGCGGATATACATGTTCATGAGGTCTTGGGCCCAAAGAGTGGCTTCTTGACCACCAGGACCTGGATGGAATTCCATAATAGCAATATTAGGGTTTATTGTTGGCATAAATTGATTATAAGGGTTGGCTTAAAATTATTGAATAAATAAACAAAAAGCCGGCGAAATTACAAAATAATCTTCACCGGCTTAAAGTAACTAGTTTGATTTTTTAGTAGCTTTTTTTGAAGCTTTTGCTTCGATATTAGCCTTACCTTTGGCCATTTTTTCGTTAAATTTATCAATTCTTCCTTTAATGTCAACGAATTTTTGTTGACCAGTGAAGAATGGGTGACATTTTGAACAAACGTCAACGTCAATTTTAGCTGAGGTTGAACCAGTAGTGAATTTGTTGCCGCAAGCACAGCTGACTTGGCAATCAGAGTAGTATTGTGGATGGATTCCTTGTTTCATAGGGTTTATTGTATCAGATTTCTTTATAAATTGAAACTTTTATTGGTTTATAAAAAAGCTAATGGGGTCAATTCTGTGAGGGCAGTCTTGAGGGCTTAAATAGCAATCGATCTTTTCGCCATCTGTCGTTTGTCCAGTCATTTTTCTAACAATCAAATTTTGAAGACTAAAATCACAAAAGTATTCTTCATTAGTGTAGTTTCCTGCTTCTGGGCTAGAATCAGTAGGGAGTAAATAGCCACAACTTTTTTCTGGGTTCATATTATTTAATTTGGCTGATTAAATCTTCAAAAGAAACTATTATTTGTTGGGAAGTTTCAAGTTTCTTTAGAGTAATTTGGTTGTTACTGGCTTCATTAGTGCCAATGATAGCCAAATAGGGAATATTCAGTGATAAAGCATATTTTATTTGTTTACCTAGTTTGTCGTTATCCGGATAAATAATACTAGAAATATTTTCTTGACGGAGTTTAGAGGTTAAATCTAGTATCTCTTTTTGTGTTTCAGTCCCAAGATTGGCGACTAAAATTTTAGTAGTAGATTTATTTCCTTTTGGTAAAAGATCTAAAGTTTGAATAACATCAACGACCCTTTCAAAACCAAATGAGAAACCAACAGCAGGTACTTGGGGACCACCTAGAGTAGAAACTAAGTTGTCGTATCGACCACCACCTCCGATAGCTCCAATTTTTGGTTCAGTGACAGTAACTTCAAAAATAGTACCAGTGTAATAGTCGCAACCGCGGACCAAAGTTGGGTCAAAGATAAAAGCCGTTTGAGGTACACCAAGACCCTTTAAAAGATCTAAAACTTGTTTTAGATTTTCATCTGGTTGAGCTTGTTTGATATATTTAAAAATTTGATCAATTTGGCCAATAGATAGACCTTTGGAAGTGAGTTCATCTTTTACTCCATTCTCACTAATTTTGTCTAATTTATCAAGAGATTGTAGTACTGAATTTTGGCGTTCATTAATACCACTTTGAGATAAAATTGAGGATAAGACGGTGCGGCTATTAATTTTAATGATAGCGTTTTTAAAACCCAATTTTTGAACACCTTGATAAATAACAGAAATTATTTCAGCATCAGCGATGGGGGAGCTGGTACCAAAAATATCTATATCACATTGGACAAACTCCCGATAGCGGCCTTTTTGAGTATTTTCGGCACGCCAAACTGGTTGAATTTGATAGCGGCGAAAGGGTAAAGATAATTGATTATTATAGATAGCTAAAACTTTGGAGGTGGGGACGGTTAAATCATAACGGAGGCCAATTTCTCGGTCGCCATTATCTTTGAAAAAGTAACCTAATTTATCATCAGTTTCACTACCATATTTACCTTTGAGGACAGAAGAATATTCTAAAGCAGGTGTTTCTAGTGGTTGAAAGCCGCAGGTTTCAAAAAGACTAGTTAAAGTATTTTTGACGTAATTTCTGACATACATGTCAGATGGTAAGAAATCTCGGAAGCCTTTTAGAGTTTGAGATTTAATATTTGATTGATTCATAGTTGAATTTTAACATTTAAATGGTTTGGGCTTGATATTTATTATTAACTGAATTAAAAAATAGTTTTTTGATTTTGGTGGAATCGACATCAGTGACTATTTGACTATTGTTTGAACTTTTTTGTTTGATTAAAGTTTGTCCAGCAGAGTTGACTGAAACAAAATTATTTTCAGTTTTAAAAAGTTTAGGATTAATGGCGTAAGCGATGGCTAAGACATCATACATGACCCCGCCTTTAAAGCCACCGTATTTTTTATCATATTGGTAATAGCTGATATATGAATTAACAATTTTTTTGAAATTATTGCCAATATCAGTGTTTTTGAATTGATTAAATTCGTTTGAAGTAAACATCACTTGGCGACAAATATTAATTGGGATGAGGACCTTTGGAGTGGAAAATTCTAGAATTATTTTTAGTGCCAAAGGGTCGTTGTAAACATTAAATTCAGCTTTTGAAGTGATATTGCCTTTTTGGTTAAAAACGCCACCAAGAATGATTATTTGATTAATTTTAGAAATTAAATCAGGACGGATTATCCCTAATAAAGCTAAGTTAGTACTTGGTCCAAGACAAATAATGTCAAAACTTTTCGTTGGGTTTTGCGATAATGAATTGATCAAGAACTGGATGGCAGATGTTTTTTGAGACTTTGTTTTTAAATTAACATCAAAACCTCCAAGACCATTAAACCCATGTGATTTAGCAAACACGGGTTTTTTATTTAATGGGAGGCTAGCACCCTGATAAACAGGGATATTAGAATTCAATATTTGAAGAATGCTGAGAGTATTTTTGGTGGTATTTTTGATGTTTGAATTACCATAAGTAGTAGCAATTCCAATGATATTTAATTTTGAAGATATGGCTAAAAGGATAGCTAATGCATCGTCTACACCAGGGTCAGTATCAATGATTATTTGTTTCATAATTAGTAGGATATTGAAGAGATATCTGTTGGTTTTTTAATTAATAAAGTTTTAAAACCTAGATCAGCGGCAGGTTGAATATCGGTATCTTGTTGATCTCCAATTGAGGTGATATTTTGCGGTAGGTAAAGTCTAGAAATTTTTTTAAAGATTTCTTTTTTAAATTGAAAATCTTCACCTGAATAAATAGTTTCAAACTTATCTTTGATTCCTAAATAACTAATCACTTGATTAATCCAAATCATAGGAGAAGAGGATAGAAGAATTAATTTAAATTGTGGAGGGATATTCAAGATAGCTTCGATTGATTTTTGATAGTCTTTAACTATATCTCTGGGATTAATATTCCAGACATTATTAAAATAATCATTTCGACTAATCTGATACCTATTAGATAAAAATTGACTAGCGCCGATCGGATCAGAAATAGCCTGTTTAAATATTTCTATGGCTTGATTCGTGGAAATATTTTCTTTTTGGCAAATAAAATTAATTATATTTTGGTTAACAGTAGATTCTAAAGTTGATCCAGAATATCCGTTATTTTTACCATCGAGTTGGTATAAAGTTCCGTCCATGTCAAAAATCATTACTTGTCGTGTCGCTTCTGATTCTACAATTTGAGAACATTGGTCTAAGTAATCAGTCACGTTAAATTTTATATTTACAGGGATATTCCGTTTTCGACTGTATGGAAGGGGAAAGCCACGATTTATTAGATCTTTAAAAGTTATTTTTCTACCAAGAATGTTTTCCCAGTTTAAGACTAGTTCTTTTTGAGCCTTAATTAAATTAAGACTGATTCCAAAAAGGTTTTGGTCGTCAAGGCTAGCTGATTCACCATCGCTCCATGGGTAGATATAAGGCTCGGATAAAGCAACTCGGTTGGACTTACTAATATTTACGACTCGTCCACCGAGAAAACTGATGTCTCGGAGATCAATCCAATCCATAAGATTAGTAACCGGTTCAAGATCACCAATAAAACCTACAGACTCAATATTTTCGTCTTTTATACCGATTTGCGACAAGAGGTTTTTGGCGGCTTTAATAGTCCCGCCAGTAAATAATCCATCATCAGCTAAAATTATTTTTCTTTTTTCAATATCAGGAATTTGGCTAGCGATTTTTTCTAGTTGTATTCTAAAGTCAGAAAATCCTTGACGAGGGATTTTGACCCCATCAGCTTTTCGGCTAATACCAAAACGAAAGAAACGGTCTTGATATTTTGAGTCAGTTTCAATTTGAGATAAAAGACATCTGTCTAAACAGATACAAATGCAATCATTATCTTGTGATAATTTATTTATAATTTGTTTTTCGAGAGCTTGATTAATGTCGTCTTCTGAGTAAGCTCTAACTTCAATTTTTTCTACTGGTTGAAGATTTTGTCGAAAAATATCAACAACTGATTCAAAATAGTCATTAGCTATTTTTTGGGGAAAATTGCCGATTTTATTTTGAATACCAATAGTATCTTGGGTAATAACATAATTTTGTTTTTCTTGATTCATAGTTTTTATTAAAAAATAAATCCCCGCAGGGAAGCGGGGATTGATTAATAATAAAAAGATTTTCAGGCGGCCAAAAACCCCGCGGTTTTGACAGCCACGGTATGGCAATGGTTTTTAATAAATTTAATTTTATTTTTCATATTTTTTGGGTTGCCATCATTAAAATCATGATGGACTTATGGGTGGTATATCGGACTTGAACCGACAACCTCAGCTTTCACAGAGCTGCGCTCTAACCAATTGAGCTAATACCACCAGGTAAGTTTGCTAAAGCAAATTAAAGTAAGAGAAATATGATTCAAAGAATTTGAATTATATTTCATTTTAAAGTGCTCCTAGTCCTTAAAAAAACAAAAAACCCGCCAGTTGGCGGGGTCAAGATACGTTGAAATCCACCAACTTAAAAGTTAGTGTGATGATGACTTGAACGTAATGTTTTGGTAAACATACTTGTATTTTACTGAGGAAACAGGAAATGTCAAATTTTTTGATAAAATCAGTTATGAATATTGTAAAAATGGAAAATAATGAGTGGTTATTAGAAATTGATTTGGATGGTGGAAGAATTTATAAACTGGCTTTTGGTGATCAGATTATTTTGGGAACTTTTGAAAGAATTGATGGTAAAAAAGGGAATACACATTTATGTGTTCCGAATTTTGCTAATGAGGGAGTGGAGAAATATGGGTTTGTATTTCATGGGCCGTTTAGAAATACTACTTGGAAAATATTAGGGAAATCGGATACGGCTTTAGAAATTAGGTGTGAAATTGATGGTTTATCCGTAACGCAGTTTTTTAGATTGAAGGACAGTTTTAGTCAAGATATTGAGGTGTTAAATACTTCTAATGAAAAAAAGAGAGTTAATTTGGCAGTGCATAATTATTGGGATACAGAATTTGGTTGGCAGGGGACTAAACTAAATGGGGTTGATATTACTGAAGGGATCAAAACAAATCCAGAAGTATCTTTGAAAGATTTAAATACTATTGAGATAGTAGGTAAAAAAAATATTTTTTGGAAAGTGGAAAATTTTAAATTAGCTAAATTATGGACTGGAATTAAACAAGAAAAAGGGGTTAACTCTTATGATCGAAAATATATTTGTATTGAACCAGAAATGGAGTTTGAGGGGTTTGTGGAAACAGAAAAAAGTTGGCTTTTACCGGGACAAAGAATTTTTTCAAAGCAAAGTATTGGACTAGAATAGTTTTTGGGGTGGTATATCGGACTTGAACCGACAACCTCAGCTTTCACAGAGCTGCGCTCTAACCAATTGAGCTAATACCACCATGAGGA
>CAZNDF010000002.1:0-25645 GCA_964571775.1 uncultured Gammaproteobacteria bacterium
CCTATTGGATCCACTGTTTCTTATAATTAATCTATGAAGATCCAAAATAGTCTTAAACATATTTTTGTCTCTCAAACTAGACTAAAACTGATCAATGCTCTGTTTTATCGTCCTAGTGATATTTTCTATGTTCGCCAATTAGTTAGACTTGTTGATGAAGAAATCAATTCGGTTAGAAGAGAATTAGATAATCTCAAAAAAAGTGGCATTGTTGCTTCTGAATGGAGAGGTAATCGGCTTTATTATTGGGCCGACAAACAATCTCCTCTTTTTTCAAATTTAATGTTAATCGCCAACCAATCATCTGGGCTTGGACTCAAACTTCAAAATAAAAATGAAACTCTCGGAACCATAAAGTTGGTTTTTTATAACTACAAGTTTATGACCGATGAAAAAAGAAGTCCTGACGACATCGATCTCATTATTGTCGGAGATGTCTCATTACATGAAATTGAAGGTTTTATTAAACAAGAAGAAACTGTTCGTGGTCATGAAATTAATTATATGGTTATGGGTAAAGGCGAGTTTAAACTTCGTCGACAAAAACGCGATCAATTTATAGTTGATTTTTTCTTAAGCAATCCTGTTGCTATAATAGGGAGCTCTCAAGAAATTAGTAATCTCTAAATGGCTAAAATTAGAAAAGTAATTAAAACCGGTAATAGTTTAGCTATTACTATCCCGTCAAAATCTATTAAAGATTTTAATATTAAAGAAGGCGACCCAGTTTCTGTTAAAATCAACAGAACCAAGGTGACTATTACTTATCTTTTTTCTGGCCACCCTCGCCAACTGTCACTTATCAACAATCAAAAATAATCTATGTCAAAAAGAAAAAAAACTTTACAGATATTTTGGGTAATAGTTGGTATTACAATTATTTCTTTAGTTTTAAATTTTCCCCGAAAATTACCAATAAAGATTCATTTTGCTAATATCAACTGGGAACATACTCTTTATCGACCTGAATTTAAGTTTAAAGTTGGTAATTCTACTTTTGGCAAAGATCTTGATCTTAAATATGGTCTTGATTTGGCTGGTGGATCATCACTTTCTTTTAATGTTGATACTTCAAAAATCCCAACAGAAAATTTAACTCAAGCACTAGACTCCCTAAAAGGGAATATCGAAAGGAGAATTAATTTGTTTGGTGTTAGTGAAACCACTGTCAAAATTAACAAACAACAAGATCAATATCGTCTTCAAGTTGAACTTCCAGGAGTTGAAAACATCAACGATGCTATTAATCTTTTAGGGACTACAGCCCAATTATCCTTCAAAGGTGAAGTCGAAATTGCCCCAGAAGCTACAGATTCAGCGACTATTTATGATCTCTTTTCCAAAGACACTGGAATTAATGGTTCTCATCTCAGAAGATCATCTGTTGAAATCAACCCTAATAATTCCAAGCCAGAAGTTTCGTTAGAGTTTAACGAGGAAGGTACAAAATTATTTTCTCAAGCCACCAAGGATTTACTTAACAAAAGAATTGCTATTTTTATCGACGACTACCCTATAACTGCTCCTACCGTCCAAACAGTAATTACTGATGGCAAAGCTTCTATTAGTGGTAACTTTGACTCCAAATCTGCTAAAGAGCTTTCAGCTCAGCTTAATGCTGGAGCCTTACCTTTACCTATTTCTATTATTCAACAATCTCAAGTCGGGGCGACTCTTGGTCAAGATTCACTTAACAAAGGTATTCTCGCTGGAGTTGTTGGGCTTGTTTTAGTTTCTCTTTTTATGATTGCTAATTATGGCAAACTTGGTTTAATTGCTGATGTTGGTTTAATTATTTATGGATTAATTACTCTCAGTCTTTATCGTCTTATCCCAATTACTTTAACCTTTCCTGGAATTGTCGGCTTTATTTTATCAATCGGTATGGCTGTTGACAGTAATATTTTAATTTTTGAGCGTGTCAAAGAAGCTAGAAAAGGAAAAGATTGGAATATGGCTTTAGAAACTGCTTTTGGTCGTGCTTGGGATTCTATCAAAGACGCCAATGCTTGTACTATTATTACTGGTTTCATTCTTTTTAACCCTTTTAATTGGTCTTTTTTAAGTACTTCAGGAATGATCCGTGGCTTTGCTGTCACTTTGATTTTGGGAATTTTTGTTGGTATTTTTACTGGAGTTTTTGTCACTCGAAATCTTCTTCGAGTCTTTGCCAAAGAAAAATTAGCTATTAATAATAAGAAATAATCACAATATGAACATCATGAAGTTAAGACCATTTTTTTTGGTCATATCTACTATTCTTTTAGGTTCATCATTATTTTCTATCATTGTTTGGAAATTTAAACCTTCAATTGATTTTGCTGGTGGTAGTATTTGGGAAGTTAGTTTACCAGGGTTTGTTGAAGATAAAACCAAAGAGATATTTACTAAAAATAATATCGAACTAAAAGAAGCTATTTCTATGGGAGGCGACAATTATTCTTTAAAATTTATTGATATTAATCCAGAACAAAAAGGGAATTTAGACAAAACTATAAAAGAAGTTTACCCAGAATTTAGAGAACTTAAATTTGAAACCATCGGTGCTACTCTTGGCAAAGAACTTTTACAAAAAACTATCACTGCTGTAATTCTTTCTTCTTTATTTTTGTTTCTATTTATTGGACGCCGTTTCCATGATTTTTCTTTTGGTATTTCTGCTATCTTAGCCATGCTTCACGACACCTTTATTTTAATTGGTAGTTTTTCTTTATTAGGCCATTTCTTTGGTGCTGAACTTGATTCTCTTTTTGTTACTGCACTTCTTACTACTCTCTCATCTTCAGTCCATGATACTGTCGTTACTTTTGATCGTATTCGTGAGCTTAAAACCCAGAGTTATCAAAAAGATTGGGTTTCTTTAGCTAACCAAGCTGTCACTGAAACACTCACTCGGTCAATTAACAATTCTATGACTATCATCTTTATGTTACTTTCCTTAGTCTTACTTGGTGGTTCTACTACTCGTTGGTTTGCTACAGCCCTCCTAATCGGTGTCGTTTGTGGTACTTATTCTTCTACTGGCGTCGCCATCCCTCTAGTTTTATTTTTCAAAAAACACAGTCGTAAAAATAAATAACAATATTAATGATATTAATAAGTCTTTAAATTAAGTAAAATTAAATAGATGTTTCATTAATAAATGAAAAAATTAGAACTTCAATCACAATTTTGGGTTTTATTTTTAATGTCTTTTCTTGCTTTTTTTTTACCTTTATCTATAAAATTAATCAATCAACATCAAGATAATCGAAGTCAGGCGACAGAAGGGAGTACTTCTAAAATAAGTTTCAAAATAGCCTTCATTGGAATAAAACCTAAATACACTGATACCCAACATGACAATTACAACTGTTTATCTTCGTTAAAAAATATTAAAATTGAAGTTGCTAATAAGCCAACTAATACTTTTCAATCAAATATTAATGCCCCTTTGACTCCAGTCTCTGGAGAAACTAACAAAAATGGAGATCAAGTCTTTCTTGTTTCCAATCTAATCTTAGATTCCAAGTTTAATAATCTTACTACTTTTAATTATCTCAGAGTCAAAGGTCCATTTCATCTATCCTCAAGAATATGTCTTGATAATCAGTCGTCTAAACTAGACGAATTGACCACTTGTGATATTAATTTTTCTGATACTAATAATACTGTCTATAATTTCTCTAATTATCCACTAGTTCCAGGAGATATCGATCAAGACGGTACTATTAATACCCGAGATTTCTCTATTATTAAATCAAATCTAAGCGCATCAGCTGATATTACTTGCAGTAAGATAGGTGATCTTAACCTGGATGGAGTTGTCAATTCTCTGGATATTTCTTTATTTAAAAATTCTTTAGCCTCCAGAGAAGGAGATTCTGAAATCAGTAATACACCAAGTCCAACAAAAACGCCCACACAAACACCAACACCTACACCAAGTCCAACAAAAACGCCCACACCAACACCTACAACTCCAAATGTAAAATATACAACTTTTGATCTAACCTTCTATACTTCTTTACCTGTAGAAAATGGTGGTTATACGAGTATGGCCTGTGGCGGTAAAATTGCCAATGTTAAGGAAATAATTTATGTCGCTAATAATGTTTATCCTTGCGGAACCCAAATATACCTTGAGGGTTATGGCGTTATGACAGTTAAAGATAGGGGTGGTAAAAGCTTTGACAGTAAAACCAGGTTAGATGTTTTGATCCCACGTAACCAAGGAGAAAGTGACAATAATTATTTTAAAAGGGTAAATAATAAAGGTCGTCAAAAGGCCAAGGGATATATCGTTAAGTAACCTTATTTAAAGCTTTTAATTTTTTCTAACAAAACCTCTCTGTCATTTAATTCAGGTTTTTCTTCTACTTCTTTAAAAATTGCATTCAAAACCTCACCAACCTTTCGACTGGGTTTGATTTGCAAAATTTCCATTACATCTAAACCGCTTACTTTTAAATCTTTTACAGCAAATGGTTGCTTTTGAACTTCCACAATTCGCTTTTTAAACAATTCCCATCGCCAACTAGTTTCTTTCGATCCACTTCCCAGTCTATCAGCCCTCCGCAAGTCAATCATCTCATCAATATAATCTAAAGTTACATTACGAATAAACCGTCTGACTGCTTTATCAGTTTGAGTCTCTTGCACCGTAAACATATGCCATCGTACTAATCTAAAAAGTTGATCTAACTCTTTATTAGATAACCTTAACCTTTTACCTATATTCACAGCAATTCGTGACCCATAAATTTCGTGATTATGAAAAGTTCGGCTTTCTCCGTCTCCCTTCATTGATTTTGGTTTACCAACATCATGAAGTAAGGCTGCCAATCTAGTTACCGGGTTTTTGCTTGTACAATTGTCTAAAGTTTTTAAATTGTGAGTCCATACATCGTCAATATGATGACCTTTTTGAGCCATTCCTAAACCAGAGACCAATTCTGGCATAATTTCTGCCAACAGCCCCGATTCTCTCAACAACTCCACTCCTGTCGATGGGGTAGAGGAAAGTAGTATTTTAAATAATTCATCTCTGATTCTTTCTCCAGCAATATTATTAATTAGCTTAGAGTTTTTTTGAATCGACCCTAGTGTTTTTTCTTCAATTTTAAATCCTATTTGTCCAGCAATTCTTACTGCTCTCATCAATCTTAGAGCATCTTCAGCAAATCTCTCATCAGGATTTCCTACAGTTCTGATTAATTTATCTTGTAGATCTTTCTGTCCATCAAAAATATCAATTACTGAGATTTGAGAACTGAGATCTGACATCTTAATAGCCATGGCATTTATAGTAAAATCCCTTCTTTCCAGATCTTCAGTCAAAGTTTTACCCCATTTAATTTCGTCTGGATGACGACCATCAGTATAACCTCTTTCAGTTCTAAAAGTCGTTACTTCATAAATCTCTCCTGTTTTATCGACAATACTCAATGTTCCAAAACTATTATTATAAAAGCTATTTTTAGGAAAAAGTTTTTTCATCTCTTCTGGATTAAGGTTACTGGTAAAATCCCAATCATTTACTTCTCGACCTAGAATTAAATCTCGAACAGCTCCACCGACAACATAAATCTCCGCCTTATTTTCGGCGAACTTTTTGATTATATTTTTTACTTTTTCCGGAATAACTAAATCTTTCATTCTGTCATATTTTACCTTATTTTTACTATTACCACCTTAAATAGTGCCACAAAAAACCTCCCTGAATTTCTCCAAGGAGGTTTGAAAATCATTTTTTAGTTGATTATTCTCTATCTGGCTTTGGTAAAGCTTCTTTTACAGCGATATTTCTACCCATCTGTTCAGAATTATTCAAAGCTTCCATAGCTTTCATTGCATCTTCTTCAGATTCAAATTCTACGAATCCAAATCCTTTGCTTCTCTTTGAGAATTTGTCGATGACGACATTTGCCGAAACGACTGTACCGTAAGCTGAGAATATTCCATTCAAATCAGCATCAGCCATTGCAAAAGGAAGATTGCCTATAAATAATTTCTTTGCCATGTGTTTTTTTTAAAAACTCCTTAATACCTTAAATAAAATATAACAGGTTTAAACCTTGCCGCTAAAAGTTGGCTACTTTTCGCAACTAAATAGTAGTATATAACATAATTCATAAAAATGTGTAAAATTAGCTACTAATGATTATTTTTGATAAAACTACTAGTGAATCGGATTTTTTAAATATTCTATTAAAGAATAGACATATATCACCCAAAAACAGACAAGAATTTCTTTCACCATCTCCACCGAAATCTTTTCCAGCGTCTTCTTTTGGTTTAAACCAAGAGAAGTTGACCAAAGCTGTCGATCGGATTAAAATCGCCATCAGTAACCAAGAAAACATTCTCATTTATGGCGACTATGACGTTGACGGTATTACTGCCACCACTATTCTTTGGCAAGTTTTATATAAAAACAAAGCCAAAGTCACTCCTTTTGTTCCTGACCGAGAATTAGATGGTTACGGTATTAAGGCAGAATCATTTTTTAGATTTCAAACCCAAAGTAACCTAAAATTTGACTTATTAATCACTGTCGACAACGGAATTGTTGCTAACTCCGAGATCCAAAAAATTTCTGATTCTGGCGTTGATATTATCATTACTGATCATCATGTAGCTTCCACCCCTTTGCCAAAATCTGTTATTACCGTTCATTCTACTGATATTGCCGGTTCTGCTGTCTCTTGGTTACTTTCCCAAGAAATCGACTCAAACGCCGATTTGGGTTTAGTTGCTCTTGGTACCATTGCTGACTGTTTACCACTCAATAATATTAATCGCAATCTCGTTTTTCATGGCCTTAAGTCACTTCAGGCTAACCCTAGTTGTGGAATTAAAAAATTAATTGAACTTAGCGGTATCAAACAAGACAGTCTTTCTACTTACGACTTAGGTTTTGTTCTTGGCCCTCGAATCAATGCTGTTGGCCGTTTATCAAACCCAACTGACGCCCTTCGTCTTCTCTGTAGTTTTTCCAGCCAACAAGCCAATAAATTCGCTCAAACCTTGGACGGCTATAATAAAGACAGACAATCTCTCCAACAAGAAAGTATTGTCCTCGCCCAAAAACAAATTGAGGGCAATCAGGACAAAGTTCTCTTTGTTGCCAATGAGTCTTTCCATCCTGGAATCATTGGTCTTATCGCTGGACGTCTAACCGAAAAATTTTATCTTCCAACTATCGCTATTAGTATTGGCCCAAAAATTTCTAAAGGTTCTTGCCGTTCTATTAAAGAACTCAATATTATTGAATCTCTGCGTAAAATATCGGATTTATTTATTGATCTAGGTGGTCATGCTGGCGCTGCTGGATTTAGTGTTGAAACTAAAAAAATTCCTCAATTAAAAAAGAAAATCACTTCTATAATTAATCAGGAATTAGCCACTCGAGAATTAAAACCTGATCGCATTATTGATGCTGAAATGAAACTCAATGCCGTTACTGTTAAAAACTGTCGTTTAATTAAAAAACTCGAACCTTTTGGAATGGATAATCTAGAACCAGTCTTTTTATTTAAACAAGTTCGAATAGTTGAGAAACGTCTTTTAGGTTCAAATCAAGACCACCTTAAGATAAAAGTTGATGACCCTTCAACTCCAATTAAAGAAAATATTTTAATCGACTCTATTGCTTTTAAAAAAGGGGAGTTTGATTCCCAAATAAAAGTCGGTGACCTTATCGACTTTACCGCTAACCTTAGTTTAAATATTTGGAATGGTTACACTTCTCCCCAGCTTGTCGTCAAAGACTTTCTAAAGTAAAATACTCTCATGGAAAGAATATTAGCAAAAGAATGTCTCCAAAAGATCGGAGAAAAAGTCTTATTACAAGGTTGGGTTAGTAATATCCGCGATCACGGCCAGTTAATTTTTATTGATTTCCGTGATTGGAGTGGTGTTATCCAAATAGTTATTGATGCTCACGATAATGCCGAAAATCACCAAATAGCTTCATCTTTAGGCATGGAGTGGGTAATCCAAGTCGAAGGAGAGGTTTCTAATCGTGATTCCAAAGCAGTCAACCCAAATTTACCTACCGGTAAAATCGAAATCAATTGTCAAAAATTGACTCTACTTAACAAAAGTGAAGTGATTCCTTTCCCTCTAGATACGGATGGTACTGAACTTGATGAATCTTTACGCCTTAAATATCGTTATCTCGACTTACGTCGTCCTCGATTAGCTCATATCATGGACAGTAAACACAAGTATACTTTGGCTGTCAGAAATTGGATGGATCAAAACGGTTTTACTGAAGTTATGACCCCTCTTTTAACCACTACTTCTCCCGAAGGTGCCCGTGACTTTTTAGTCCCTTCCCGTATTCATAAAGGTCAATTCTTTGTTTTACCTCAAGCCCCACAGCAATTCAAACAATTATTGATGATTTCTGGTGTCGACAAATATTTCCAGATTGCCCCATGCTTTAGAGATGAAGATCCTCGAGCTGATCGTCATGCTGGAGCTTTTTATCAAATTGACATTGAAATTAGTTTTCCTACTATCGATAAAATTTTTAGCACTGCCGAAAATTTAATTAAAGACACTTACAAAACTGTCGCTCCGCAAAAACAAATTGCCGATTTTCCCTTCACTCGTATCCCTTATCGAGAAGCTATGAATAAATATGGTAGCGACAAGCCCGACACTCGATTTGGGCTAGAACTCCAAGATATTACTGGTATTGTTAAAAGTAAGAGTGAGTTTAATGTTTTTAATAATGCTGAAGTTATCAAGTGTGTCGTTGCTCCAAAATGTGCTGAATTCAGTAAAACCCAAATCGAAAAATTAGAAAACTTAGCCAAAGAAAAAGGCGCCAAAGGTTTGGCTTACACCAAAGTTACCGAATCTGGGCTTGATACTGGTGTCGCTCGTTTCTTTAACCCAGAATTACAACAAGAAATTATTAAAACCGCTGCTGCCAATGTTGGCGATATGATTTTCTTTGTTGCTGATAAATTAAATATTGCCAATAAAGTTTTAGGTTATATCCGTCTTAACTTAGGTGATTTATTAAATCTTCGCGATCCTAATATTCTCAAATTTAATTGGATCACTGGTTTCCCTTTTTATGAAATGAATGATGAAGGTAAACTCGATTTTGGTCACAATCCTTTTTCTATGCCACAAGGTGGAATGGAATCTCTAAAAAATAAAGATCCTCTTGAAATCGAATCTTATCAATATGATCTAACTCTAAACGGATTTGAATTAGCCTCTGGTTCTATTCGTAACCACGAACCGGAAACTCTAGTCAAAGCCTTTGAAATTGTCGGTTATACTCGAGATACCGTTCTCAAAAAATTTGGCGGTATGTACAATGCTTTCCATTATGGTGCTCCTCCGCACGGTGGTTGGGCTATTGGTCTCGATCGTTTAATGATGTTGCTTCTTGATGAACCAAACATTCGCGATGTTTATGCTTTTCCGTTAAACTCTAATGGCGTTGATTTGCTAATGAACGCTCCTAGTCCAGTTGATCAAAAACAACTAGACGATGTTGGTTTAACTTTAAAGCCAGATGCAAAAGATACTAAAAAATAATTGGCTAGATTTTTTAATCCTGCTTTTAATTGTTGTCATTAATCTTTTTTGGCTTCCAACTTTTTCTTTTTGGAGAATTTACCCCAAAAATAATTTTTTGACAAAAAACAGCGACATTGTAAATTTTCAACACCCCGCTACCCCTATTGTAAAATTAGCCTCTCCTCCTTCTGTTGTTGCCTCAAATTATATTATTGTTGATGTTAATACTAATAAGATTTTAGTCTCAAAAAATAAAGATGATAAAATTTTCCCAGCCTCGACAACCAAACTAGCCACTGTTTTAACTTCTCTCAACCTTTATCCATTAGACGAAATCGTTACTATCAATCAGACTTATGACGAAGGTAAGGTCATGAGCCTTCAATTGGGGGAAAAAATTACCGTCAAATCTTTAGTTACCGCTTTATTAGTCTATTCTGCCAACGATTCCGCCTTTTCTTTGGCCAATCATTATCAACAAGGGATGCCCGGTTTTATTAATCAGATGAATTCTCTCATGTCTAAATATCAGCTAAACAACACTCATTTTGTTAATGTTGACGGTATTCATAACGACAATCATTTTTCTACTGTTTATGACTTATCTCAACTAGGTCGTCTTTCTATCAAGAATCAAGTTGTTCGGGATGTTGTCAAAAATAAAAGTCTTACTGTTACTGACGTTAGTGGTAACATCAAACACGAGATCACTTCCACCAATGAATTGCTTGGTGCTGTTCCAGAAATTATTGGCTTAAAAACTGGCTGGACTCCCGAGGCCAAAGGTTGCTTTATTGGTCTAATCAATATTAATGGTCATGAAGTTATTAGTGTTGTTGCTCAAAGTGACGACCGATTTCAAGACACTAAAAACCTTATTGACTGGCTTAAAACAAATGTTTCTTGGAGAGAAAATTAATTTTTCTCAATGTAATCACTCTTTATCGCTGGGACGTACGCCACAAAATTATTATCACCTTCAAATACATATATTGGTTGCAAATAATTAGTCAAAGTTGTTGGTTCAAAATAAGCTAAATAAATTTTCCTTATAATCACATTTTTGTTAGTTACATCTACTGCGGTCCAATAATTTCCCGCATTTAAACTATCAATTGCTTCTTGTCCTGTCTTGATTGGGTAAGTTGAAAATGATTCTCGGTCAATTTGCATATCTTTAAAATTAACATCAATTACTTTTTTGGCTTCTACTGTCGCTCCGGAAACTAAAACTGATACCGATGCTTGTCCAAAATTAGACGACACTAAAACTTTGTTATCTAAATTTTCTCTAAAGAAATCGACTCGAGCTGCGTTCGCTTCTGATTGAGCCGATACAGATTTTAAACCCCCATCCTGTATCCTCCAAAAAGTAACTTCTTTAGTTCCATTCAATAAATCACTTGTCATTTTATTTCCTTTTTCCAAAAATGACGAAGCAATAGCCATTGCTTCAGTTTTGTTTGGCATCTTTTCTGGCGACAACAACATTTGGTCCGAAGTATAGGGGTAAGTAATATCAAAATCTCCATCCAAAACATTAACAGTTAATGTTTTATTAGTGGTGTTGTTTTTAAATTCATAAATACCTGGTTTAATTTCTACTGGAGGCTCACTAAATCCAAAAGACGCCGCTGTTTTAGTATCCTCTTCTAGCGCTAAAAAAGTCGTATTTGGACGATATATAATATAAACTTTTGCCTGATCACTAAATTCAGGGACTTCATCATTTGCTAGTTCTAAAGTAAAACTTTTACTATCAGCTTTTTTATCTGGAAAAACAATTTTTGGTAATATTCCATATTTAACCGTCGGGGCGTAATATGGCGGATGAGCGGCAATATATGCCTTATAAGAAGCTGTGGTTATCATCCACATCAGAGTAAAAACCACCAATCCAAAACTCCCATATTTAATTAATCTTCGGCTAGTATAAGCGGTTTGTGTTAAAGACATAAATTATTTTACACTAAATGGTAAAATAATAACCATGACTGACACAAAAGTTGTTCGTACTCGCATTGCTCCCAGCCCGACAGGGGAATATCATGTCGGCCATCTTCGCACTTGTCTTTACGACTATGCTTTAGCCAAAAAATTTGGTGGCCAATTCATTATTCGTATTGAAGACACCGATCAAAAAAGATTTGTTGATGGTTCTATGGAACGAACCCTTCAAGTAATCAAAGACTATGGTTTAAATTGGGATGAAGGTCCCGATATTGGTGGACCTTACAAACCTTATATTCAAACTCAACGCCTTGATATTTATCAAAAACATATCCAGGAATTATTAGATAAAAATTTGGCTTATTATTGTTTTTGTACCCAAGAACGTCTCGATGATCTTCGCACCTCTCAAAAAAACGCCGGTCAATCACCTCGTTACGATCAACACTGCCTCCATTTATCCAAAGAAGAAATCCAAAAAAACCTCGACGCCAAGATTCCATACACTATCCGTATGGTTATCCCAAAAAATGAAACCATAATTTGTGACGATCTAATTAGAGGTAAAATAAAATTCAATACAAATGATGTCGATGATCAGGTTCTAATAAAATCAAATGGTATTCCTACTTATCATTTTGCTTCAGTCGTCGATGATCATTTGATGGAAATCTCTCACGTTTTTCGTGGCGAAGAATGGCTGACCTCTACTCCAAAACATATTTTGCTCTATCGTTATTTCAATTGGGAACAACCTATTTTTGCTCATCTTACAGTTTTGTTAAATCCAGATGGCAAAGGAAAACTTAGTAAGCGTCATGGCGCCACTTCTGCCAGATCATTTTTAGAAGACGGTTATTTACCCGAAGCTATGCTTAATTTTCTTATGTTCTTAGGTTGGAATCCTGGCGATGATCGCGAGTTTTTTACCCTTGATGAATTTGTTCAAGCCTTCAGTACTGACCACCTTCACAAGAAATCTCCAGTTTTTGATCGTAAAAAACTAGACTATCTCAACGGCTATTATCTTCGTCAAAAAACGGATTCAGAATTAATGGTTCTTTTTAAAAAGTTTTTACCCCAAGCCTCAGATGAACAAATCAAAACTTTAGTACCAGTTCTCAAGGAACGAATTGTTAAATTATCTGATCTCACCATTCAAACAAAATTTTTGTTTGAAGATGTTGAATATGATCGAGATTTATTATTAAAAAAGGGGACTAGTCCAGAATTGGCCAAAGAAATGTTAATCAAAACCAAAGACCTGTTTTCTGACTTTTCCGACATTCAAAACAGAATCACTGACTTAATCAAAGAAAACAATTGGAACGTTGGTGAATTTTTTATGGTTTTCCGAGTTGCAATTTGTGGGTCTGCTTTTACTCCACCAGTAGTCGATTGTTTACCAGCCCTAGGTCAATCAAAAACACTCCGCAAACTTGATATTGCCATCAACAAATTGGCCTAAATTTTTATTAAAATAATTTGTGGTATTTTTAATACTTTTATTTTTTTTAGTTTTTACCTCGCCAGTTTTTGCTGATTCCACTATAAAGATAACTGATTTTTCTTCAAATTCTAACCCTGAATGGATTCAATTAACCAATAATACAAGTGAAACAGTTTCCTTATCTGGTTGGTATTTTAAAGATAAAGCAGGAGTGGTAAAAAATATAAGTGGTTGTTTTAGTGGAAATTCAAATCAAGTTTTTTCTTTTGGATCTGGGTGGCTTAATAATTCTATTTCTGGGACAGAACCATACGCAGATATCATTTACCTTTTTAATCCTCTTAATGAAGCAGTAGACACTTATTTGTATACAGAAGGTGTTGAAAAAAACGCTCCAACAAGTACTAATACTTGTGTAATCACCCCAACACCAACCATCATTCCTACCTCCGACCCTGCAATTACAAACCCTACCTCAGGTATTACTCTTACAGAATTTATGCCTTATTCTTCAATTGAATGGATCGAAATTTATAATAGTAATGACTATCCAGTCAAGTTAATTGGTTGGAAAATAGGTCATAACACTTCCACTACTAAAAATTTTGATCTCACCATTAATTCCAAAAGTTACGGTACTTTTGATTTTTCAAGTTTTTTAAATAATGATGGCGACAAAATAATTTTATATGACAACAACAATAATAATCGAGGCGAAAGATCTTACGAAAGTAATAAATATACCCTTGATCGATCATGGTCATTAGTTAATAACAGTTGGTGCCAAGCCGATCTTACTAAAGGTAATTCCAACGCTACTTCCTGCTATTCTGCCCCAACTAGTACTCCCACACCAACTTCCACCCCCACTCCTACTAAACCTCTTAGTCCCAATCCAACCCCTGATCAAGGTAAATATACCCCAGATGAATCAGCCACTGCTTCTGCCATAATCGATCCAATTAATATTACTTCTCCTTCTGTTACTCCGACTACTAACCCAACTCCAACCAACAGTGTCTCTTTTACCGAAGCTAATTCTTCAAAACCCAAAAAAAGATATTTACCCCTCATTTTTATTATTTCCGGTGGTTGTTTTTTAGCTTCTCCGTTAGCTATTAATAAAATCAAAAAACAAAAATGAAAAAGTTTTTTCATTTTCTCCCCGCCATAATCTGGATGATATTTATTTTTTATCTTTCATCTCGTCAAACCACTGGTATTGGTGGTGATTCTTATTGGTTTCGTTTCTTAATTTTAAAATCTTTTCATGTTATTGAATATGCTATTTTATTTATCTTTCTGTATTTTGGTTTTAGAAAAAATCTATTTTCGATTTTAGTTGCTTATGCTTATGGAGTTAGTGACGAGATTCATCAATTGTTTGTCCTTGGACGCACTGGTCGATTTCGAGATACTTTATTTGACTTGGCTGGTATTTTAATTGGAGTTTTCCTGGTTAACTATGTTTTCAAGAAGATAAAAGAAAAATTAGGGTATTGACGTTGCTAGGGGAAATAGTTTTAAATGTATATTTGTTACACATAAATTAATTTCCCAATGAAAAAAATATTTTTAAGTTTTGCCATTATTATAGCCGTTAGTAGTTTTTCTTTTGTCTTGACCAAAGCCTATTTTACCGATAAAAAAACTAGTAGTGGTAATAAATTTACTGTTGGTACCCTCAATCTGGAAGTTGGTGATTCCCAAGGCAAACAGGTCGAACCTTTTACTATTTCTGATTTAGGTAGCGGTGAAATTAAAGGTCAAAAAATTTGGAAATTAAAAAATACTGGAAGTCTCCCTGGTCAACTTATTATTAATCTTGATAATATTTTAAATAACGAAAATTCTTGTAATACTCCAGAAAGTGAAGTTGATCAAACTTGTGGTGAACCGGGTATTAACGAAGGAGAATTAGGTAATATAATCAACCTTAATCTTTACATTAATAATGTTTCTAAAATTATTGTCCCTCTAAACGAAAACGGAGTTACAGCTTTAGCCAATTATTGGTCTAATAATCTCAATACTTTTGTTCTTGATCCAAATCAAGAAGTAGAATTAAAAATGGAATGGTTTGAAGCCAACACTTATGGTAACGAAATCCAAAGTGATAGTCTTACTTTCGATCTTAACTTTAATCTCCAACAAGTAATCAATTAACATGGGTTTTATTACCAAACTATTCGGGGGAGTATTAACTGTTACTTTGTTGTTAGTTTCTGTTTTTTTCTTATTCTCTCAGTTAAACTTTCCGAGTAATTACAAGATTTTTTTAGTTCAGTCAGGATCAATGTCTCCATCCATCAACACCGGAGATTTGGTAATCGTTAAACCAATATCAAAATATCAAAAAGGGGATATTATTACCTTTTTGTCCAAAAATAACTTCAGCATTACTCATCGTATTACTGAAATTAAAAATAATGAATTTATCACCAAAGGTGATGCTAACCAAGTCGCAGATCAAGAGACTGTTGATATCAACTATATTTTAGGAAAAGTTATTTACACCATCCCTCGTTTTGGTTACCTAATCATGTTTATCAAAACTATCCCGGGGTTAGTTATTTTAATTGTTATTCCTTCCACCATTATTGTCTATCAAGAATTTGTCCAGATCAAAAAAAATTTTAAAAAAATATTGTCTCGTTAATTATGGCTAGATTATTTTTTCTATTACTAATTTTCAGTTTAGTTTTAATTGAACCAACAAACGCCGATTTTGTTTACAAAAAAACTATCAAAGACAACCAATTTTCAGCCACCACTCTTGATTTCTCTCAACTTAAAACCACCAACGATTCTCCTGTTGAAAAATTATTCAATATCAACGGTATTTTGCCTGGTGGATACCAAGTCGATACTTTAAGGATAAAAAATCAAGGTGAAACCCAGTTTAATTATTCTTTGTCTTTTGAAAAGATTAGTGGGGATGATAATTTTTGTAAAAATTTAGAAATTGAATTTTCCAAAGATAGTCAATCGTTTTATCAAGGATCTTTGGTTGATCTCAATCTCAACAACTCACTCACCCAAGACCATCTTTTTTTTGACTGGTTAATTTTTTTAAGACTTAAAGATAGTTATCTATCATCCCAACCAAATTATTGTGAATTTAATTTGGTAATAACTGGTTTTAATAATTTAAAACCAGGTTCAGGTTTTAAATATAAAAGAATAATTTATAACTATATTTCTTCAAACTAATTTTTGTATTTAAAAAAAGGTATATATCATCTATACTGATTATGTGTCGAAACTAAAATGGACCCATTACTTTATTCCTCAAGAAAAAAATAATTTTCGCGCCGATATCCTCAAGAATGGGTTTTTGTTATTACTGGTTGGAGTTTATTTTCTTAATCAGTCATTTATTAAATATCTTAGTCTAGTTAGGCCCGGAGTTCTTGGTTATTCTTCCGAAATTACCGCTCAAAAAGTTCTCGACCAAACAAATCAAGAAAGGTCCAACCTCGGTTTATCAGAGTTGAAATACAATTCGTTACTTTCAGATTCTGCGACCAAAAAAGCCAAAGATATGTTTACTAATAATTATTGGGCCCACACCTCACCTTCTGGTACTACTCCTTGGGATTTTTTTAAATCTGTTGGTTATCAATATTCAGTTGCTGGAGAAAATCTTGCTCGTGATTTTTATGACACTGAATCACTTCTCAAGGCTTGGATGAATTCTCCAACTCACAAAGCTAATATTGTTAACTCTAAATATCAAGAAATTGGTATTGGTGTTGTTAATGGTACTTTAGGTGGTATTAAAACCACTTTAGTCGTTCAGCATTTCGCTACCCCAGTAGTTTCTGTTTTAAATAAAAAAGAACCTCAATCTTCAGAAGAAATAGTTGTCAATAATTCTACCGTTGAAGCCGTCCAATCTCAAAACAATGTTTTATCTCAAAGTCAGCAAACTTACATTAGTCCTTTATCAATCAATAAAATGATTGGTATTACTATTTTTAGCTTAATCATTGTCGTTCTCTTTATTGATGGTTATATTACTCTCAAAAAAGGCATTCATCGTCTTACTGGGTCGACAGTTAGTCATATTGGCTTTCTTTTAGTTATTCTTTTATTTATTCTCTACCAACAACAAGGAGTCATCTTTTAATATGATTATTCCTCAAGAAGTCAAACAAAAACCGTTTGAATATATTATTCTAGGACTAGTTTTTTTATGTGGAATATTACTCTATTTTTTTGCCCCTTTTAGTGATCATGGTCGTCGAATTGTTGTCTACTGCATGGCTGCCAATTACTTTTTTTGGAGTTTGATTCATCACTATCGTCGTGGCGATCTAAGTTTATCTATAATTGTTGAATATTTGGTTATGGCTCTTTTCGGTATCGTTTTACTTACTTTCTCTCTTTTCTAAAGATTCAATAATTTTTTCTTTCTGCCACTGTTTTATTTTTTTTGGATCACCGCTCAAAAGTACTTCAGGGACTTTATTCCCCATAAATTCTTGAGGCCTGGTGTATTGTGGATATTCTATTGCTCTAATTTTCTCCCCGTCTATTTCTACTTCTGACCAACTCTCTATTTTACTGGATTCATCTTTTCCTAACACTCCGGGAACAAGTCGGGAGACGCTGTCGATTATTACCATTGCTGGTAATTCGCCGCCAGTTAACACATAATCCCCAATAGATATTTCTTCATCAATCATATAGTCACTAATTCTTTGGTCAAATCCCTCATAATGCCCCGCCAATATAATTAAATTATTCATTTTTGATAATTCCTCCGCTTTGGCTTGGTCAAACTTTTTTCCTCTTGCTGACATCATAATCACTCTTGTTTTGGTGATATCTCTTTTTGGCCGTTTATCTTCATTATTATTGAAAATTGAAAATTGAAAATTGAAAATTTCGTCAAGTGCGCTATACACCGGTTCTGGTTTAATTAACATTCCCACATCACCGCCAAATGGTTTGTCGTCTACTGTTCCATACGAATCAACTGCCCAATCTCTTAAATTATGAATCTTCAACTCCAACAAATTGTTTTTAATCGCTCTTTTGATAATACTTTCTTCAAAAGGGGACTCAAACATTTTAGGAAACAAAGTAATTACATCAATTTTCATGAGGATATTTTACCATTTTGCGCTATACTCAATTTATATGAAGCCAAAAACTAGTCAGAAACCAGTTGCTGTCATTGTTATTCCTACCTACAACGAAGCCGACAATATTGGTCGAATGATCGAATATCTCAATACCAAAACCTTTGTTGATATTAAAAATAAAAAAGAAGATTTAGTTCAAGATTGGCAAATGAAAATTTTAGTGGTCGATGGTAATTCTCCTGATGGTACCGGTAAAGTAGTCGAAAAAGAAGCCAAAAAATATGACAACACTTTTCTCTATACTGAAACCAGCAAGGATGGTATTGGTGCTGCTTATCTCAAAGGGTTTAAATATGCCATGGAAAGTCTCAAGGCTGACTTTGTTTTTGAATTTGATGGTGATTTCCAACACCCTCCAGAAACCATTCCGGTTATGTTAAAGGCTATGGAAGATGGTTATGATTATGTTATTGGCTCCCGTAAAATAAAAGGTGGTTCTAATCCAAAAGGTTGGGGTTTCAAGCGAGTTTTCTTCTCTGAAGTCGGTGGTTTTACTGCTCGCTTTATGATGTTTTTCCCTTTCAAGAATTTTTTCAAAGTTACTGATCCTACTACTGGTCTCAAAGTTACCCGTGTTGCCGGTTTTATTGACAAGATGAGTTTAGACTATAGTCGTCTTTTGACCCGCAGCTTTGGTTACAAACTTCAGCTTCTTTTTGAAACTCTCAAAATGGGGGCAAAGTTCAAAGAAGTACCTCTTAAGTTTCATGTCCGTAACGCTGGCGAGTCAAAAATTGAACCCAAAACCGCCAAGGATATTTTTCGAGTCGCTTTCTTGCTTCGCTGGCAAGATGATTTTACCCAAAAATTTTTAAAATTCGGTACTGTTGGTTTTACTGGATTTCTAGTTAATGCTTTTTTCCTTAATCTTTTTTCCAGATTTATGGGTGCTCCATGGCCATGGACACTTTCCGCTGAACTTTCAATTATTAGTAATTTTATTCTAAATAACGCTTGGACTTTCAAAAGTCAAAAAATTTCTGGACAAGGAAAAGTTTTGCAAAAATTTTTCCAATTCAATCTCAGTTCTGTTGGGGCAATTATTATTCAGAGTATTTTTGGCACTATCGCCGAATTTGTTTTTGGACCAGATCATAAAACTTTATATCTTGCCGTTATTATTGCTTTCCTAGTTCTTCCTTACAATTGGTTTATGTACAACACCTTTATCTGGAAAAACAAAAAGAAATAAATATAGTAAAATACATTGTTATCTAATTGTTAATAGTTTTTAAATTATTAATTATTAACTATTAATCATTAACTAATCTATGAAAGGCATTATTCTCGCTGGTGGCCGAGCTACCCGTCTCCGACCTCTTACCTCGATCACTTCAAAACAACTTCTTCCTGTCTACAATAAACCCATGATCTTTTATCCTATTGAGACTCTCATAAAAGCTGGGATAAAAGATATTTTAATTATTATCGCTCCAGACTATTCTGGTCATTTTTTAAACCTTTTAGGTGATGGTAAAGAATTTGGCGCTCGTTTCAGCTATGCCGTTCAAAAAGAACCAAAAGGGCTTGCTGATGCTTTCATTATCGGTGCTGATTTTATCGGTGATGATGATGTTACTATGATTTTAGGTGATAATATCTTTGACCAAGATTTTTCCCAAGAAATCCAAAATTTCAATTCTGGAGCTATGGTTTTTGCTCGAAAAGTTAATGATCCAGAGCGTTTTGGTGTCGTTGAATTTGATCAAAACATGAAGGCTGTTTCTATCGAAGAAAAACCCGCTCAACCAAAAAGTAATTATGCTGTTGTTGGTCTTTATACTTACGACAATAAGGTTATTGATATTGCCAAAAATCTTAAACCATCTGATCGCGGAGAAATCGAAATTACTGACATTAACCGAGTCTATCTAGAAGAAGGGGAGCTTCAGGTAAATATTTTTGATTCTCTATGGGAAGATGCCGGCACTTTCGATAGTCTTCTTCATGTCAGCAATGTCATGGCCGAAAAAGAAAGAGCTAAACAAGTCCAAGGTTAACTCGTAATAACGTCATTGCGAGGAGCTATGACAACAGCGACGTGGCAATCTCATCGGAAATGCAAAAATTCCGTCATTGTATTTGAAACGTCATTGCGAGCGTCAGCGAAGCAATCTCGTTGTGATCAATCTAGAATAGTTAAACAGTCACAAGGCTAATATCACTCGTTGATCCACTTTCCATCCAATTGTTTCCATGAATAACCAATAAGGTGTCGCCTTCTTTAGCAATTCCAGAATCAATTATTTGCTTCACAATAGTTTTTGGCATTTTAAAATTAGTCTCCGAGAATTTTTTGAAATAAGATTCCACTCCATAACTCATTATTAGTCCCTTTACTGTCGCTTCTTCGTCAGTTATAGCAATTATTGGTAGATTAATCCTGTACCTCGAAAAAACTCTTGCTGTATTTCCTGACTGAGTAAAAATAACTATAGCTTTAATTTTTAAATCTTTATTATTAATAATAATCTTTATGGCGGCATCGACTAATACTTCTGTTGATGTTGATGTTTCCATCAAAACTTCCCTGACTGTCTGAACTCCTTCACAAAATCCGGATATTTCACCCATTTCTTTAACCACTTTTACCGGATATTTTCCAATTGAAGTTTCTTCCGACAACATCAAAGCATCCGTTCCGTCAAAAATAGCGTTCGAGACATCGGTTGCTTCAGCTCTGGTTGGACGACTATTCTCCACCATCGACTTCAACATTTGAGTTGCCACAATTACTGGTTTACTGTTTTTTCGACATAGATCAATAATCTTTTTTTGCCAAAAGGCCAATTCTCTAATTGGTACTTCAATCCCCAAATCGCCTCTAGCAATCATTATTCCATCAGCTGCAAAAATTATCTCTTCAATATTTTTCAAAGCCGTAGCATTTTCAATTTTGGCAATCAATTTAACTTTTGGATCAATTTTCTTTAATAAAGTTCTCAATATTTCTATATCATTTTTTCTTCTAACAAAAGACAGAGCAATAAAATCAGGTTTAATTTCTTTAAATCTGGCCAGTGCCTCCATATCTCTGTCGGCCAATATTGGTAAATTCAAATCTTCCGAAATTAAATTCATACTTTTTCTGTTCTTGATTATGGAATCAGACTTGGCCACCATTTCAATCAATTTTCCCTTCTTACTAACTACTTCTAATTCCAATTCTCCGTCGTCCAAAAAAACCTTATCTCCAACATTAATAGTCTTTGCGGCTATTCCAGGATTAATTTTTATTACCCTCTTGTCGTCAATAAATTTATCTCCTATAAACAAAGATTCTCCATCTGTAATTTTTATTTCTTCGCCATTATTAGTTTCGATTCTTATCTCTGGCCCTTGGAAATCAATTAATATTCCAATCTCTTTATCTAGTTTTTGAGTTATCTCTCTTAATCTATTAATAACTTCTTTATGCCAAGCAAAGGTATTATGCTTCATATTAAACCTAAAAATATCTACTCCTTGTTCAATAAGCTGTGACAATACCTCTTTCGATTCTGAAGCCGGTCCTACAGTCGCGATTATTTTTGTTCTTTTATCCATCTATAAAATGATAACAAATTTTAACTAATTAAATATGGTATTCTTGGCTAACTTCACTTATGATTCTCTCCCAAAATTTTATTAAATCACTCGAACTAGTTCGTCAACTATTATCAGTTTCTTCTCTCAATCAAAAAGATGTTGTTGTCGAAATTGGCCCAGGTAGGGGAATTATTACTCAGGAATTAATCAAAGTGGTCTCTCAAGTAGTCGCTATCGAAAAAGATCGAGAACTAATTCCTTTTCTTCAAGACAAATTCTTTCAAGTTTCCAATCTTAAGTTGATTAATCAAGATTTCTTGTCTTGGAGCCTTCCTTCTATTTCATTCAAAATATTTTCCAATATCCCTTTTTCTATCACTGCTCCTATTCTCGATAAAATATTAAAAAGTCCCCATAAACCTATCGAGATTTATTTTATTATGCAACTTGAAGCTGCTCAAAAATATTCTCTCTTCGAAGATTTTAACAACCAAGACGCTATCCTTTTAGCTCCTTTTTATAATATTCAAATTTTAGGCGATATTGATCGCACTTCTTTTACTCCAAAGCCCCAAGTCGATATTGTTTTTGCTAAGTTTTCTCTCAAAGAAGACATTATTATCGATGAAGATATTTATCAACAGTTTCGTGATTTTGTTATTTTTGGATTTAACCAATGGAAACCAAATATATTTGAAATTTATAAAAAGGTTTTTTCTTACGACCAATTCAAAAAAATTAATCACCAGTTAAAAATAAATTCACTTAAACCAAGTCAATTAAACTTTTCTCAATGGACCGCTTTATTCGATATCTATACTAAATTTGTTCCTGAAACCAAAAAAAGATTAATTTCTGGATTTGAAAAAACCTACTTAAATAAGATTAGAACTAAAAATTTTTAATTTGACTCCTTTATTTTTTCTTTTTCCGGAGTAACCTATAAGTAATTAAATCCAAACAGAACGCTGTTTTGAGGAGAGGTGATACTTTGCACTTTACAAGTAAAGATAATAAATAAGGAAGGGGTGATTCCGTTGTCCTGTTTTTCTGGCTCTCAGACATTCTGACACGCCGACCGACACACCATCATCAGACCAAAAAAGAAGAAAGGAGTGATTGTCTTTTACGTCCCTTTTTGGGCCTTCGTGACACTGCCGCCGTCTGTAGGGAGCAGCACAAGATCGTCACGGACGCCATTCGGTGGTAGTAGGGCATTTGTTCTCTATTACAGTCGACCGCCGCCCCAGAACTGACCGACCAGGTTACCAAAAATTGAATAGCCTCAATCGTCGATAAATAATGTCCCACTTATGGGGCATTGCCGTACCTTATGGTGCGCGCCTGGTGTAAACCTTCCAAATTTCTTATCCCGGGCCTATGTGTCTGATTTTATTGACTCGCAGTTTGCGAACAATTTTATCTCTCACCTAGGCCCCTCGTTTTTTTTATCGACCCAAATCTCTAAAGTCCTTCTGATATCTATACGGGTATTTGAAAGTATATTCTTTTGCCATCTTCGATCTAATCATTTCCTTGTTTATTAGTATTTCATCTTCAGTAAAAACATATCTCAATAGTCGGTTATATATATCTCTATCGTCTTGAGTTGCATCACCTTCCAATCTTATTCTTTTATTTTTAACTAATTCCTCCAAATATTTTTTTGAATCAATTCCTTTTTCTTTAGTTTTTTTTTCAATCTCTGGCGCATCAATTCCAATCAGTCTAACGAATTCTATTTTGTTATCTGTTTTAATCTCGATTGTATCTCCATCCACTACCCTTACTAGTTCCACCCAGTCAAAATCAATATCCGATTGGTTTGTTTTAGAAAAACTTATTCCCCAAAACAAAAACATCATCAGCCCCATCAAAATCCCTAAAAATATTTTATTTTTCACGATTTATTATAGAATTTTCTTGAGTCTAGTATTCCCCCAATTTTTTCTGACATATCTTGTATTTAGTTTATCAAACTGTTGAGAGTATACCGAAAAATTCGAACTGTTTTTCAAAATGAATTCTCGCCCCGCATCGCCGCGGGTGGGGGCGCGGCGAAAAAAGCGGGGCTCGATTGAATAAAACTGTCGGCTCTAAACGCAAAAATTTTAATTATTGATTGCTTACACTGATTGTTGAACTTTTTAGAAAAATGATGAAACTTTAATAAACTTTTGTATCTATTCTAATTTTATAATAATTATCTTTATGATCTCGACATCCTACATAATTAACTTTTTTGCTTTTATCAAAAGTAATTTTAGTTAAATCACAATCATCAAAAATGGAAAAACCTCCATTATCCCAATAAACCTTTTCTAACAAATAAATATCTCCACCACCATAATCATCATTTGCTGGTTCAATATAATGATGGACTTCACCCTTAACTTTATAATTCTTTAATTGTGTATTTTCTGGTTGTAAATATATCCAATATTGAGTTGTATAAGTACTTTTTTCAAAAAAACTGCCAATTTCCTCATTTCCAAAATGTCCAATAAATAATTGGACAACAATCCATAAAATTATACTAAAAACCACAATTTTAGCAACCCAAATCGTTTTTAATTTTATATTTTCAGTATTAACTAAATATTCTTCATCTTGTTCCATAATAGAAATTTATTTAACTTAGATATGCCCCTACAACACAAGTCCTCTATACTATGACTAATGATATCAAATCTTTTTATAATGTAGTTATATAATTAACTTAGATGAAATATAAAAAGAAACTGAAAGAATATGAAGCTGTTTGGACTTGTGACTTTTGTGGTAGAGAATTTAAAACTAAAAAAGAATCGGATAAACATGAATTAAAGTGTAAAAAAAATCCAATAAATAAAAATAAAAAAATAGAGGTTGTTATTTCAGTTTTAGTTATTTTCTTTTTTATCTATCTGTTTACTTATTTTATTGTTGATTCCTATGCACAATCAAATAGATTCAAAGGTAAAACATTAAATAACCCTTCTGTTTGGTTTGTAAACGAGAAGTTAGAAGAAGTAAAACAAGAAAACCCTAAAACTGAATTACAAAATGTTAAATACAATAGCAAAGTTATTTCTGGGACAGTAGTAAATAAAAGTGATAAACCTATTTTTAATAGTAAAGTTGTTTTAAAAATTTCTAAAGATAGAACTGCTTGGAATATAGATGAAACACACGAATTTATTGTTCCTTATAAAATTGACCCCAACCAATCTATTAATTTTTCTGAAAATTATAAAACAACCAAAAAAGATCCTTGGTGGACTACATTAATTCAAGAATCTCATTTTTATAACGGGGAAGTACTACCCACTCCAACAATTGATCAAGATCCAATTATTGACTGTAAATTTACTCATATTGGAACAAAAAAGTTAAAAAGAAGTGTCTGTAATAATGCTACAGATTGTGAAATTGAAAAAGGTAAATGGTATTTATATTACTCGGTTAAAAAATGTAAAGAAGATCAGCAAAAGTATTATTCCGGAACACTTGAAGGACATCCTTACACTAATAATCAAACAAACACAAATGTAGTGAATACCACAACACAATATCCTGCGTGTGAAGTCTATTATCCAGGGTTGAAAAAAACCGAAACATATTATCATCTCTCTCCTGAAAAATGCATCGAAGAAAAAAACAAAGTTAATTCATCATCGTTAAATACCAGTTCGACAATTACTTGTATTGTTAATTACCCTTGTACAGGTAATAGTTACACTTATCAGACAGATAAAAATACTTGTGATTTTATGCAATCAGGTGCCAAAAGCACATGTTCTACATATGAAGCCATCGATAATATGAATGAGGTTGCACATCCAACAATTAATTATCCACAAGCTTCACCAATTGACGGATCTATCCATATAGATAATACTCCAACTCCTGCTATACCTTACGGCTTTAGTAATTAAAACCCCTAAACCGATCCCATTTTTTGAACAATAGAATAAAAAGTGGAATTATTTTTCTGTCCTTACTCCTTTGAATTTTCCGCCACTGGTTTTTGTATCCATAAATTTACCAGTCGAAC
>CAZNDF010000003.1:0-23536 GCA_964571775.1 uncultured Gammaproteobacteria bacterium
CGAACCAGAGGCAAAATGCAAAAATGGAATGATGACGATTAGTTTTGCTAAATCACCAAAAACTCAACCGAAGAAGATTACCATAAAGTCAGAGTAAATAAAGATTTTAATTTAAGAAGAACTAAAAACCCTCCTAAAACGGAGGGTTTTTGTTGACCAGTTAGATAACTGATTATTGTTGAGGGAGGGCATCCTGACCGTTGCGGGAGGGATCAATTTCAATAGATTTACCGGTGATACTACCAGTGTTGGTATCAGTTGTACCATCAACTCGGACTTGGGAACCAACTTTTAATTCAGTTTTAGCAACTGAAGCAGATTTATTGAAAGCAGTAGAGTCAGAAATTAAAATAATTTTGGAACTACCGTCAATAGTTTTTAGAGTGATTGAAGTATCATCAATTTTGGTAACTTCACCAAAGATAGATCCAGATCCGGCGCCATTACGAAGACCAGTGCCACCTTGGCCAGTTTGATTGTTACGGCCAGCACCGCGATTCATACCCTCACCCATTTGAAATTGCCCAACACGATTACCAAACGCAGTTTTGAGTTGGTTTTTTTGGTAAAAGGTACCAAGAGCAAAACCGACAATTAAAAAGACAATTGATAGACTGACAGGAAGAATAAGTTTTTTGTTTTGATTTGTTTTTTCGGACATATAAATCTAATTAATAATTAAAATAAATAATGAATAATTATTAATAGTTAATAAGAATGTTAAGATTTGAATCTTAAAATAAACTGAAAATATTATTCATATCTAAGAGCTTCGATAGGTTGGAGAGAAGCGGCTTTTTTGGCAGGATACCAACCAAAAAGAATCCCAATACCAACAGAGACTAAAAAAGCTAATATAACTGAATTAAAGGATATGGTAAAAATTGATGAATTAAAAACAGAATAGCCATAAGATATAGCAACACCAAGAATAATACCAATAACTCCACCACCAAAAGTAAGGATAATTGATTCAGTTAAAAACTGAGTAATGATGGTTTTTTTCTTGGCACCAAGAGCTTTACGAAGCCCAATTTCACGAGTCCGCTCGGTGACGGTAACCAACATAATGTTCATAATACCAATGCCACCGACAATAAGAGAGATAGCAGCAACACCAGATAAAAGGGCAGTAAAAGTACCGGTAATACTAGAAACTGTTTCCAGCATTTCTTCAGAAGAGCGGATATAGAAATCCGCACTTGAAGCTTCGGTAAGTTTATGACGAGCTAAAAGAAAATAACCAACCTGATTTTGGGCTTGAATAATGACATCAGAACTGGCGGCCTGAATGGCTAATGAAGTAATATAATTAACACCAAAAAGCTGTTTCATGCCGGTGGAAAGAGGAATATAAACAGCACTGTCGCTACTACCCATACCACTACTACCTTTGGCAGTAGTAATACCGACAATAGTAAAATTGAGACCATTAATACGAATAGTTTCGCCAAGACAGTTGTAATTGGCACTACCAAAAAGTTCTTCGACAGAATCGGGACCAATAACGGCAACATGAGAATTGGAATTATAATCACTATCGGTAATAAAACGACCGCTACTAACTTTGAGATTATGAACAGCGGAATAAGCGGCTTTGACACCATAAATATTAGTGTTTGTATTAGTATCTCCAGCTATAACCTGGTAACGACTAGAATATTCTGGAGAAACGAGTGAAACAGCTGAAAGATTGGCTTCTTCTAGGCTTTCGGCATCAGCTAAAGTTAAAGTTTTAACAGTATTATTTCCCCGAACCATACCGGAACGTTGAGACCCGGGAGAAACAGTGATTAAATTAGATCCAAGAGATTCAATTCTAGAAGTGACAGACTTTTTACTAGATTCACCAATAGAAATAAGACCAATAACTGAGCCGATACCGATAATAATACCGAGCATAGCTAGACCAGTTCTCATTTTATTGAGTTTTAGACTAGTAAAACTTTCTTTGAGTAGTTCCCAAAATTCAGTCATTTTTAGCTACCTCCTTTTTTATAGAAGCGCTGCGGCGCTGGTGATTAATACTATCTTTAACAATTTTGCCATCACGTATAAAAATAATTCTTTTGGCATGTTGGGCAATATCTGGTTCATGAGTAATCATGACAATAGTGTGACCATCGTCATTTAATTTTTCAAAAATTTCCATAATTTCATCGGCTTGAGAAGAAGCAATATTCCCAGTAGGTTCGTCAGCTAAGATTAGGGCGGGATTTAAAACCAAAGAACGAGCAATAGCAACACGTTGTTGTTGCCCACCAGAGATTTGATTACTAGTATGATAAAGTCGATCCCCTAGTCCAACCATTTTTAAAAATTTTTTAGCAGTAATTTCTCGTTCTTCTTTAGGGACACCAGCGTAACTCATAGGCAACATAACATTTTTTAAAGTAGAGGTTCGAGGTAAAAGGTTAAAGGCTTGAAAGATAAAACCAATTTTTTGATTGCGAATTTCAGAAAGCTCATCATCAGAAAGATGGCTAACATCTTTACTATCAAGAATATATTGACCTTGGGTGGGTTTATCTAAAGCGCCTAAAATATGCATAAGGGTTGACTTGCCTGATCCTGAGGGACCCATAATAGCAACAAATTCTCCCTCATCAATTTGAAAAGAGATATTGTCGAGAGCAATGGTTTCTAAAATATCCGTTTTGTAAATCTTAGAAAGATTTTTGATGGTAATAATTGGCTTATTTTGCTTTTTACTAGACATAATAGTTTTGATTACATTCCAGGAGGGCCACCAGACCCCACCATGATGACACCACTTCCAGTTCGATTACTATTAGTACTGGAACTTCGACTAGAAGAACTAAAATCTGAAGAGGTATTGTTATTTGATTTGGATTGGTTACTGATGGAAGAAGAAATAATCGTATCCCCTTCGTTGAGTCCAGAAACAACTTCGGTTTGATTATCGTTAGTTGAACCTAAAGTAATTGTGACAATAGAAGTAATGTCATCTTTAATGACTCTAACTGTAGAAGTACCATCAGTAGAAGTGTCAATAGCAGTGGATGGAATTAATAGTATATCGGCGTTGGAGCTGGTGATAATAGTGGCCGTGACGGCCATATTGGTATAAATTTCTTTATCAGTGTCATCAAGTAAAACAACAACAGAATAAGAAGTAACACCAGAATTAGTCGAACCAGCAACATCAACAGAAAGAACTTCCCCAGTAAAAGTAATCCCATTAAAAGCATTTAAGTTCATGGTAACTTTTTGACCAGATTTGATTTTAACAATGTCAGATTCAGTCAAGCTGAGAGTTGCTTGATATTGACCTTTAGGGTTGGTAATACTCCCAACGGTATGAGAGGTCACAGACGAAGAGTTTTCGTTACTATTAGTACCAGTAGAAACAGTAATAGAATCAGAAGAATTGGAAATAATGACTCCTGGAGCAATGCTTAAGTTACTAATAACTCCAGCATTAGCGGCATAAATAATAGAGGAAACTTTTTTGTAATTATCATAAGCAGAAGATGTCTGTTGTCTGGCTTTGGCAATCATGGCAGAATAATTGTTGAAGCTAGTTTCATCAGCGGTAAATTTCTTTTTTGCCTGGTCAAGGGTTTTGGTAACAATAGCTTTTTCGTTGTAGGTATATTCAGCCTTGGTTTTGGGATTCCAAGCACCAGCAACCATATTGTTATATTCTTCTTGCGCGTCTAAAACCGCTTGACGATCTTGCCACATTTGGAGATCGGCGCTGGTTTGATCAGCAATAGTTTGCTTTTCTTTTTCAAGCATAGTGGAATAATTTGCCCAAGCAATTGTTTGATTATAAATACCATCGTCGTCAAGGGTAATGTCAGCGATTTTTTGACCTTTAACGACAGTGTCGCCGTTTTTGACATAAACATTTTTGATGGTTCCAGTAGCACCGGTAGTTATAGCTGTTTTATTGGATGAAGTAATATTCCCAGTAGCAGAAATAGAAGTAATTAATGTACCTTTTTGGACAGTGGTGGTTTTGTATTGGACTGAAGAATTTTGAGAGTTTTTGATTTTGGAATAAATAAACCAACTAAGAGCTGCGATTAAAACAATGGCAAGGACTAGTTTGATAATTTTAGGTAAAGAGGTAAATTTGTTTTTGATATTAATAAAAAAATACATGATAGGTTTCATGGTCGTGATGATATGAGTTATTTCTGAAGATCAACTGAAACAGGGTAAATAAATAATAAATTTAGTTCCATAATCTAATTTACTAACCACAGTAATTTTGCCATTGTGGGCCTCAACAATTTTTTTGGCAATAGAAAGGCCAAGACCATAACCGGAATTATTTTTCTTGGTGCGGGCATTGTCAGATTGATAAAAGCGATCAAAAATATAAGGAAGATCTTTTTTATCAATACCAATACCTTGGTCAATGATTTTGATGATTAGTTGTTTATTATTAACCTTTGAAATTATTTTTATCTTGGTGTTAGGATCACTATATTTAATAGCGTTATCAAGAAAAATAACAAAAAGTTCAGATAATCGATTTGGGTCTCCAAGAACTTTTGAAGGGGTGATCTGAGTAATAATTTTAATGTTTTTTTCCTTGTATTTAGGTTTTATTTGAGAAATTGAGTCAGAAATGGTTTTTTTAAGGGAAACTGGTTGAAATTGATTTTGGATGTGGTTAACTTCGAGCCGGCTTAATTCTAATAATGAATCAGAGAGATTTTTGAGTCGGTCACTTTGTTCAATACCAGAGACAAGAATCTTTTTAGCCTCAGAAAGATTGAGTTTTTTGTCTCGGAGAGAAACTTCAAAAAGTGACTTAAGAACAGTAATAGGAGTTCTTAATTCATGGGAAGCATCGGAAATAAAACGGCGTTGATCTTCGGTCATTTTTTGAATAGGTTGAAGAGTTTTTCCGGCGAGAATATAGGATAGACTACCGGAAAATATTAAGATAACACCATTAATAACTAGTAGATTAATCAAAAGACGACTACGGCTTTCATTAATTAAATCTTGATCGAGAAGAATAATTCGAGGAGAGTTTGGTTGGATAACTAGACGACGTTCAATACGATTACGCTGAGAATTAGCAAAACGATTAATCTCGGTGTTAATTAATTGATAAATCAAAATACTAAAAGAAAGACTAACGACCATGATTATCAACAAATACCAGGCGGTTAATTTCAGTCGAGCGGTTTTGAACATAAGGTTATTTGCTAATTTTATAACCAAAACCCCTAATAGTTTTTATAAGAGGTGGTTTATTTTTGAAAGGGATGTCGATTTTTTGACGTAAATTTCGGATATAAACTTCAACTGTATTTGGTAATATATCAGACTCATAACTCCAGACATACTGAATAAGTTGATCTTTGTTTAAAATTTGATCGGTGTGGCGAAGAAAGCATTCAAGGAGGGAATATTCTTTACTGGAAAGACGTATTTCTTGATCCCCTCTTTTGACTTTATAATTGGAGGTATCAAGAGAAAGATCACCAACTGACAGAATTTTACTGGTAGCGGTTTGAGGACGGCGACTAAGAGCTCGAACACGAGCAAGCAACTCTTCAAAAGCAAATGGTTTGATTAAATAATCATCAGCTCCACTATTGAGACCTTTAATTTTGTCTTCGAGTTGGCTTTTGGCAGTCAACATAAGAATTGGGGTGTGATTATTGCTGGCGCGAAGTTTTTGACAAATAGATAAACCATCGAGACTTGGCAACATAAGGTCAAGTAAAATTAAATCGTAATCTCCTGAGGCAGCCAAATCGTAGCCCTCAATTCCGTCAAAGGCGATGTCAACAGTATAATGTTCTTGTTCTAAACCTTTTTTAAGTGAAGTAGCGATGATGTGTTCGTCTTCAATGATTAAAATCTTCATGATTTATATTATAGTTTGTGAAACTGAAAAAGGACTGAAAACATATAAAAATAATTTAGATAATGCTAAGATTAATTAATTATGAATAAAGATTGGAAGAAAATGTTAGTGGATTTAGAAAAGAAGTTAAATGATATTTTTGGAGAAAAGGCTCCTAAATTACCCGATTCTGTAGCTAAATTTTTGGTGAAGTATGGGCCATATTTTATGATCGTTAGTTTAATTATTGGAGTATTGTCAACATTAACTACATTTGGGTTGTTGGCAAACTTGAACCCAATGATTAGGGCCACATATGGTTATCGATATGGAAATAGTTTTTCTATTTATGGAATTGTCAGTTTAATCTCATTTGGATTGATGGTGATAGCGATTCCAGGATTACTAAAGAGAACAAAAAATGCTTGGAATTTGATATTTTATGCCTCATTAATTACAGCAGTTTCCTATTTGGTAACCATGAATATTGGTGGTTTGATTATTGGTATGGCAATAAACTGGTATTTTTTGTTTCAGATCAGAAAATTCTACAAATAGAAAAACGTTGGTAAATAGCTTATACTTTGAGCTATGGATGTAAATGAAAAAATTAAATTAATTACCCGAAACTGCCAAGAAGTTTTGACTGAGGGTGATTTGAAAAATTTGATAGAGAGCGAAACACCTTTGAATCATTATATTGGGTTTGAAATATCAGGATTGATTCATTTGGGAACTGGATTAATGTCGATGGGAAAAATTGCTGATTTCTTGAAGGCTGGAGTGAAGTGTCAAGTACTGTTAGCTGATTTTCATTCTTATCTAAACAATAAATTAGGTGGAAATTGGGAAAATATTAGAGTTGCCACTGAAGGTTACTTTAAACAAGGTTTAATAGCGTCACTAAAATGTTTTGGAGTAGATGAAAGCCAAGTGAAATTTATCACTGGAAAAGAGCTTTATGAAAACAACTTGGTTCATTGGGAAACTTTTATGGAGGTGGGGAAAAATGTAACCCTATCAAGAAACTTAAGATCAATTTCGATTATGGGAAAAACTCAAGGAACTGATGTAAGTATGGCAACATTGTTTTATCCACCACTACAAGTAGCTGATATTTTTAGTTTGGGAGCAAATATTGCTCACGCTGGTATGGATCAAAGAAAAGCTCATGTAATTGCCAAAGATGTGGCTAAAAAATTGACTATTAATCCATTGAAAAATGCCAAAGGTGAAATTATTTCACCAATTGCGATTCATCAAAATTTAATTGCTGGGTTGACTGGACCAGAAAAGTCATCTGATATTAAACAAGATAATCAGGCTGTTGAAGAAGGAAGAGAAATTGCAATTGAAGAATCATTAAAGATGAGTAAATCGAAACCAAACAGTGCAATTTTTATTCATGACACGCCAGATGAAATTAGAGAAAAAATTAAAAAAGCTTATGCTCCACCACAAGTAATTGAGTTTAATCCATTGATAAACTGGGTTCAAACTTTGGTATTTTGGGGAGAAAAAACAGGTAATTTTAAGATTTCTAGACCAGAAAAATTTGGTGGAGATATTATTTATACCGAAGTTGATCAATTAGTTGAAGACTACAAGTCTGGAAAATTATTCCCATTGGATTTGAAAAATGGTTTAGCTGATTGGTTAATTGAGAAACTAGAGCCAGCCAGAAAACATTTTGAAAGTGGCGTAGCGAAAGAAGGATTAGAGAAGATGAGAGAATTTTTGGCTAAAAAATGAAAGTTCTAATTCATACTTGCTGTGCGGATTGTTTGTTGAAAATGACAGATTCTTTAAAAGATGAAACGATGGAAATAACGGCTTATTTTTATAACCCAAATATTCACCCGAGATCGGAATATTTAACTAGATTAAAAGCGACACAAAAAATTTGTGAGGAAAATAAAATAAAATTAGTGGTGCCAGATTGGAGTCCAAAAGAATGGTTTAATAAAAATCCCGACGAAGCATTCTTTGACAAAAAGGATTTGAGATGTCAAAAATGTTGGGAGTTGAGGTTGGGAAAGACGTTTGAATACGCCAAAGAAAAAGGGTTTGGAGCGGTATCTTCTACCCTGGTAACAAGTCATTATCAAAATAAAGAAAAGATTGGAAAAATAGGAGAAAATTTAGATAAAAAATCTGGAATAAAGTTTTTGGTACCGAAGAATGTAACGAGCGAATTAAAAACTAGTGGGTTTTATAAACAAAATTATTGCGGGTGTTGTTATTCATTGGTGGAGGCGTGGGGAGAAAAATTCAAGTTATAATCAGATGTGAAGAAAGTATTCTTGTATTTGTTGTTTTTGTTTTTAATAGTTGTTCGTTTTTATTGCCTTGATCGATTTCCAGTAGGAATGAGCCATGATGAAATTGAATATACTCTTAGTTCGAGGACTTATTTTTTGACTGGAGCTGATTTATCGGGATCATATTTTCCAAAATCTATTTTTGAAACCAAAACTGAAGGAATAATTAGCTTTTTAGCACCACTGATTTTATCGCCGTACTTTGGGATAATTTCATTAAATCAATTTACTGTTAGGTTGGTCTATGTAGTAATAAATATTTTGACTGCCTGGATTTTTTATTTGTTGGTTAAAAAACTTTTTAACAAAAAATTGGCGTTGTTATCGACAATAATTTTTTTAATAAATCCATGGAGTTTTTATTTGTCGAGAACTGCCTGTGATACAGCCTGGTCTTTATTGTTTTACCTTGGTGGAATACTTTTTATTTTAGATAATTCAAAAATCAAATTACTCCTTTCTTTTTGCTTTTTTACTTTGGGATTTTTTGCTTATGGAGGAGCTAAGTTAATTTTAATTCCAGTGGTTTTTATTTGTCTTTTTTATCGATGTTATTGGTCAAAGATTAGATTAAAACTTAAAACATCTTTGTTGTTTTTACTTGGAATATTGGTCGTTTTTGGATTTTATTTTTTGGGAAATTCGTTTTTTCAAGAATCAATAAATAAAAGCCGATCTCATGAAATATTATTTTTAAATAAAGAATTAATAACTACTGTAGTTGATATTAATCGTAAGACTAGTTTAGAAAATCCATTAAGAGATATATTTTTAAATAAATTTACTGTTTCTTTAAAAATATTTTTTCAAAAGTACTTAACAGCTTTTTCTCCGGATGTATTATTTATATCTGGTGATACTCGAGGTACTTATAGATTTGGTCAACATGGCTTATTTTTCTTGATTGATTTTATATTTATTTTTCTTGGCTTAATTAGTCTTTTTGTAAAAAATCATAAAAAAACTTCTTTTTTGTTGTTGTTGATTTTAATTTCACCATTATCTACTGCTATTAATACAGTTGAAACATCCGTAATTAACCGTTCTTTTTTGCTTTTACCTTTATTAATAATCTTGTCTGGTTTTGGGGTATTAACTACTTATGAATTTTTAATAAAAAAAATGGGAAAGATTTTTTCTTTATTACTTCTATCGTTATTTTTTTTATTTGCTTTTGTTAATTTCTTCTATTTTTATTTTTTTCAGTTTCCAATTATTGGCCAAGAAAATTATTTTTTTAGTCAACATTTAGTTGGATCTTACATTTCGAGAAATTACGATCAAAAGATTGTGGTGGTTGATCCAGAAGCAAGGCTGATATTTTTGGAGACGGTTTTTTATTCGCAAAATAATAATAAAAATTCTATTTTGAAAGATTTTGTAAAAAACCAAGAGTTTGTGCTAGAAAATACTTATTTTACAGATAAATGTCCTGAGAGTTTTGATAAAAATACAACTTATATTATAAACAGAACACAAGAGCAATGTTTACCTAAAAATAGTGAATATTTGAGTGTTAATGAAGAACAATTTGGTGGACCATTGTATTACATAATAAATGATTCTTTGTGTTCCAAATATGAACTTCAACCATGGCTTCGATTCAGATTTGTAAAAGATTACACAATTGAGAGGCTAAATGATGAAAATTTCTGTCATAATTGGATAAAGAAACAAATATAAATATGGGAAAAAGAGACAATTTTTTTTTAATTGGAGTAGTGATTTTGACGGTGGTTTATTTGTTTTTGAGATTGAATAAATTTGAAGAAAGGACAACCTACCATCTGGATCAGGGGTTGCATTTATTGGAAAGTCGAGAAATGGTAGTTAATAAAGATATTAGGCTGATTGGACCAATGGTGAGTTCAAAAACATTTATGGACAGAGGATTTTTTATTGGACCTCAGTATTATTATGTGCTGGCTTTTTTGGGAATAATAACTAAATGGAACCCAATATCTATTGATGTAATTTTACTGATAATAGAACTGGGTTTTATTTTATATTTTGTTGACTGGATTAGAAAAAAATATGGGAAAAATGAAGCTTTAATAGTGTTTGGATTATTAACTTTTTCGAGATATTTTATAATTCATAGCCGTTTTTTTTGGAATCCACATTTTCTGTTGCCGCTAGGAATAATGGCGGGGATTATTTTAGATAAATATATTAAAAAAAATAAAGTTAAATATCTTTTAGGAGTGGGAGTTTTGTGGGGACTAGCTTTTAGTTTTCATTATTCAGCGGTATTTTGGGCAATCCCACTGTTAATTCTTTTGTTAAAAACCAAAAAATTTTGGAACAAAAATACTTTTATATATTTACCGATTGGTTTTATTTTGGGTGATTTACTTTGGTTTGTGTTTGAAATAAGAAATAATTTTTACAATATAAGGACAGTCTTGTGGGTAATGTCTCAAGCAAAAAACAGTGGGAGAATGGAGCCTCATTATTTTGCTTATCCTTTGATAGTTTTTGGATTAATTGCTATAGCGAATATACTAAGTAAAATTAAACGAAAGAAAATTTTATTAGGCTTAGTTTTGGTAATAGGAATAAGTTGGTTACAAGTAAAATTGATCAATGATCCTATTCCTTTAGGGCACCCGATTGGATGGAATTATTTGGTAGAAAAAGAAATAGTAAATAAAATTTTGAGTAATGGCTGTCCGAAGAATTTTAATGTAGCAAGTACAATTAGTGGAGATACCCGATCTTACGATTTGAGATTTTTATTGACAGCAAAAGGCTGCCAACCGATGGGAGTGGAAGAATATCCCAGAGCAGAAAAATTATTTTTGATAGCACCAGTTAATAGACCGGCGGAAACTGAAACAGTGTGGGAAGTAAGTTCATTAGATAAATTTAAAGTGAATAAACAGGAAAAAATAGCGGAAAATATTGTGTTCTGGGAATTACAAAATGACTAGGATTATTCACTAGTGGAAGCATAGTCAAAAAAAATTGTTATATAATTTTAGTATGGAATTTCAACCAATAATTGATAATTTAAATAACGGGCTGAGTGAAAGAACAAAAAATGAATTAGGAAAAGAAAATTTGAACAATGTTAATGTTTTAGCACAAACAATAAAATCAGTTTCTTTTGAAGAAGGGTTTGACTCACATTTATTACTCGTTGGAGGCATGGTTAAAACAGAAAAACAAGGTAAATATCATAAGGATGTAGATATGGTACTTTATTGTCCAAGTTTAGCGACTGAATATTATACTAACGGTACTCATGAAGATTTTGATAAATTTAGTGGTTTTTTAAAAAAAGTAAATAAAAAATTAAATTGGAATTTAGAAGTGGAAAATCCATGGTTTTTTGATTATGAAACAGGTGGTGACGGTAAGGTAATTTTTTCTACAGAAAATGGAACTCCTATAGAGGTATTACCTGTCAGGAATGATTGTTTACGTGGATCATTCCAAGATTATTTAAAATCTCAAAAAGACCCGTTTGAAATATTATTTTAATTTAAAATAAAATTATGACAAAAAAAATATATAGAAATAAAGACAAAGCGATATTTGCAGGAGTATGTAGTGGTTTGGCGGACTACTTTGATATTGATGCAACTTTAGTAAGAATAATTTTTGTGATTTTAGCATTTGGTGGAGGAAGCGGGGTTTTAATATATTTGGTTTTATGGCTAGTAATTCCAAGTGATGGAGAAAATAATAGCGATAATAGAAAAGAGGAAAGTATAAGGGATTTTGCTGACGATGTTGGTAAGAAAGTTAAGTCTGTAGCTAAGGAAATTAATAAAGAAGTAAGGGTTGAAAAAAGACAAGGAAATTTTTTGGGATTAATTTTAATGTTTTTGGGTATAGTCCTATTGATTGATAAGGTTATTCCTATGGTGATTAGATGGGATTATGTCTGGCCAATAGTTTTGATTGTTCTGGGAGGATACTTATTTTACGGAAGATCTAAATAAGACTATTCACGACAACAATCGAGAATTTTACCAATAGTACTACTGATTGAACCAAGAAAATCTTTTTTAGCTATAGGCTTATCTTCAAATTTAGTTTTTTGAGGATCAGATTCGACCATCCCTAAATTTAGAGCCCAAAAAAGATTATAAAGATCAAATGATTTTTTGAAGTACTCATTAGCTTCTTTGATGTCCCCTTTGGTGATATATTTAGTTCCAACCTCCATAAGACGCATAGAGGCAGAGAGTAAATGTTTACTGGTACACCAAACTTCACCTTGACCTTCTTTGACAATTTTTTTCATTAACTCTTTGCGCATTTCTCGAGCAGTGTTTAAGACTTCAATGTATTTAGTGTCACCAAGCTTTTGGGAAGTGAAGAACATATGTTCTTCAATGCCGATGAGATTCATAATAGCCACAGATAAATCTTCTCCCGAAGAAAGATCCATAGAATGGCCTTTTTCTAGATTTTTGGCTTTGTCGATAAATTTTTGAATATCTTTGTCAGTAGTCATAGTTTTAGTTAAGGTTATAAACTGAAAATTAGCTTAAATAAAATAGTAAAAATAAGTAAAATTCCAACAGGAAAAATAACTTTTTGGTAAGGGAATAATATTTTTCCACCATTAAGTTTGCGACTATAACGATCAACAAAAATCCCTAAAAGCCAAACAAATAAGCCTAAGGTTTGACCAAAAATAATTTTATCTAAACCCAATATCTGGTTTGTAGGAGAGCCTGTTTGTTGAGTAAAAATGAAATAAGATAAAGTTAGGGTAAACATTAACAAAGAAAGAATGATTGGGTTACCCAAAACTCTATTTTTGATTTTGGTGGCGAGCCAAAAAGAAATGGCTACGTTTAGACCAGAAATCCAGAGAGAAACTAAAAAGTCATCAATTCCAAGACGGTCAGCCAAAAACATTCCTCCCCCGACAGTAATAATACAAACCGGGCACTGGGCTAATGCTGGGGTGGAAAAAATAAAGAAGGAAAAAACAAAAGATATTAAGGAAAATAAAATAAGATTTATCATCCTTTTATTTTACCAGAGTATTTTTGACACACAGGACAATAAAAAGTGCCACGGCCACTAACTTTAATTCGTTTAATTGGAGTTTGACAATTTAAACAAGGTTGACCGTCACGCTGATAGACTCGAAAATAATACTGGTGTTGACCAACAGAGCCGTCAGGATGAATATATTTATTATCTTTGGCAGTTGAACCACCATGAAAAAGAGATTCTTTCATAAGTTCAATCAGATTTTGGCGAAGAATTTTGGCTTGTTTTTTATTTAATTTGTTAGATGGGGTTTGAGGGTTAATACGACTTAAAAACAAAGCATCGTTGTCGTAAATATTACCAATACCGGCAAACTTGGATTGATCAAGTAAAACTAATTTGATAGCTCGGGCAGTTTTTTGGAGCTGGTGATAAAAATAATCATCGGTAAAATCAGGACTTAAAGCGTCAACACCAACATCTTTCTGAAAATCGGCAAGCTTATTTTGGTTAAAGAGTTTAACCCAACCAAATTTACGCTGATCGTTAAAAAACAATTTCGTACCATCGGAAAAAGTAAAAATAATCCGAGTGGATTTATTAGGTAGACTGGTTTTATCCTCCTTTGGAGTGGGGTGACCAAAAACAGAATCACCAATAATAACTTGACCAGTCATTTTGAGATGGAAGAGTAATGTGAGATGGTTTTTAAGATGAATCGAAAGCTGTTTACCGAGACGAGAAGTAGAAATGATTGTTTGCCCTTCGGCAAGTTTAGGGTTCCCAACAAAAGATTTAGAATTGATGATCTCAATACTAGAAATAGTTTTATTGACAATATGGGATTGGAGAAAAAGTCGGACAATCTCAACCTCTGGGAGTTCTGGCATGAGCTAGTTTAGCATTAAACCAGGTCATCAAGATCGATAACAGAAATGCTTTTGTTTTTAGCAAGATGATCGACAGCAACCGTCATATCAGCTAAACTATCTTTAATTTCGGAAAAAGAATTGAGATAAGCCTGAGTTGAAGCTACATAACCCATAATTAAAACAATATCAGAAATTTGTTTATAACCAGAATAAACAGCAATAATTGAATAGCCTAAAATCAGGCAATAAAAGAAAACAGCACTGTTTTGAAGAATAAACCATTCGACAAAATTCCAATTAGCAAGACGAACAAAATGGCGAGTAAAAGTTTTTTGCTCCAATTCAGTGTCATTTGATTCTTGAAGTTTAGCGTAATAATCCTCGACCTTGCTGTTGTGAGTGTCTTTTAATTTAACGTATTTTTGAGTAGTGTAATAATCAACGATCATATAGACAGTAATATAGGCAATTTCTAAAACAAAAATACGGGCATCAACAAACCAAAAAATAATAGGAATGGTAATTAAGGAAACGATACTGTCGATTCCTGGTTGGCGAAATAACATTAGGGTTAATGAGCTAGCATCAGCAAAGTTTCTGATAGCTTGAATACTTTGATGGCGCTCGACCTTAGTTTCAGGACGAAGATCTTGGGTAAAAAAATTGTGAATATTAAAACTAATATTACTAATACATTCGTCAAGTTTATAAAGAGAGCGAAGACGAAGAAAATTATCGACTAAACGAACCAAAAGAATAATTAAAACAAGAAAAAAAAGTGAACTAAAATCAATTTTATTTTCAATACTACTAATGGTTTTTGAGTATAAATATATGGTGAATAATGGTAAAAGTGAAGAAATAAATCGAACAAAAAACCAGAAGATAAACCGGGGTTTGTCTTGAATAATTTTAAAAATCAAAAATAGGGTTAATTTGGTTTTCTTGAACATGGCAGATAATAGATTATCAAGTTAAATGAGAAAAAAGTAAAGCCAAAATGGAATGATAAAATGGACTATGATAGAAGATAAACAAATTTTTGATACGGTAATAATTGGTTCTGGCCCAGCTGGTCTAACAGCAGCAATCTATAATGCCAGGGCAGATTTAAAATCAATAGTAATTGCCGGGAATCAACCTGGCGGACAACTAACAATTACTACTTTGGTGGACAACTATCCAGGCTTCCCTACTGGTGTGGGTGGAATTAAATTAATGATGGACATGCAAGAACAAGTGAAGAATTTGGGAGTGGAGATAAGACAAGGGATAGTAAAAGATGTCAGATGTCAGATGCCAGATGCCAGAAAATTTGAAATAGAATTGGAAAATGGAGAAATAGTTGGGGCAAAGTCAGTAATTATTGCCACAGGTGCGGCGATAAAATGGTTGGGTTTACCAAGAGAAAAAGAATTAATTGGTCATGGAATTAGTGGTTGTGCTACTTGTGACGGAATGTTTTTTAGAGGGAAAACAGTAGCGATAGTTGGAGGTGGAGACACAGCTTGTGAGGAAGCAGCTTTTTTGGGAAAGATTTGCGAAAAAGTTTACTTAGTTCACAGAAGAGAAGAATTTAGAGCATCAATGACCGAACAGAAGAAAGTTTTGAATAATCCAAAAGTAGAAATTTGGTGGAATTCAGAAGTTAAGGAGATTGTGGGTGAAGAAAAATTAGAGTCAGTAAAGATATTTAATAATAAAACTGGTGAAGAAAAAGAATTGAAACTTGATGGATTGTTTGTAGCAATTGGTAGTCAACCAGCAACAAATTTTTTGGAAGGATTGGTTGATTTGAGTGAGACAGGACAGGTATTAGTTGGTAAAAACAATGAGTTTGTAACTATGACTAATATTGAAGGAATTTTTGCAGCGGGAGATTGTGTGAATATTAAACACAAGCAAGCAATTGTGGCGGCAGGTGAAGGCTGTCGGGCAGCTTTGGATGCAGAAAGCTGGTTGGAAGCTAGATAACAGATTGTAGATTTTAGATCGTAGAGATAAGTTTTTTGATCTTGGAAACGAATTTGGTGGTGGAAAATTCGGCCGCGCGAGAAACACAATCGGAGGATTTTATTTTGAGTTTTTGGAATTTTTGAATAGCAGCAGCACAAGATTGGCTAGTTAATTCATCAAAAAAGACACCTGTTTTGTTGGCAATAACAGTTTCAGTAACCCCACCGCTTCGATAAGCAATAACTGGACAACCATAAGCCATAGATTCAACTGGAACAATACCAAAATCTTCTTGGTCAGCGGAAAAAATAAAAGCTTGAGCACCTTGGTAAAGTTTAGCTTTTTCTTCTTGAGTAACTTCACCAATAAATTCAATACTAGAGCCCGATATCTTTTTTAAATCTTCTAAAGTATTGGCGAAATCGCGACCAAATATTTTTAGTTTGAGACCGAGCTGGTTACAAGCCTGAATAGCAATATCAAAACGCTTAGCTCGAGCGAGACGACCACCAGTCAACAGATAGTTAGATTTCAGTTTGTCAGATGTCAGTTTTTCTGGTGGTAAATCGACGGGTGGATTAATAATAATAGAATCGCGGCGATAGAATTTTTGGATACGGGCAGCCGTAGTTTTAGAGTTGGCAAGATATTGATCAACATTTTGAGAATAACGAAAATCATGGAGACGCAAAAAGTGATTAAGAATATCAACTAAAGATTTAATAAATTTGTTTTGAGTAAATTTACGAGCAGTAGGCAAACCATACAAATATCGTGGAGGGGTGTGACAATAACAAATAAGCTTGGCTTTCTTTTTGTTGAGAGAATTAGGGAAATAAGCGCCGGTGGCAGAGGTAATAATAATATCAAACTTGGAAAAATCGAAAGATTTAAAAGCTAACGGGGAAAGGAGACGAAGAGGAGAAATAATTTTGTGAGCAAAAGGAATATATTGAAAAAAACTTTGATGAATTCTGCCCTGCCATTTTTTTTGAAGACGCGATTGATGAGGGCCTAAATACTCTGGTTTGTAAATAGAAGTGTAAATAGGGGCATGTGGAAAAATATCAGAGAGTGTTTCTAAAACAGCCTCAGCACCACCAAATTCTTTGATGTAGTCTTGAACAATAGCTATTTTGATTTTTGAATTTCCGGATTTCAATTTTAAATTTAATCTGTAATTAGAATAATGAGGATTGTTTAGGTTTAGAGTTTTGATCCAAACGAGAGATAAGGGATTTAAAGTTATAACTTTTAAAAAGATTATTGAGACTAAAAACAATATCGCTATTCCATTTTGATTCGGCAAATTTAAATTTAAGAGGAATATTATCAATAAGATCAGCTAGTTTTTGAGAGAGGTAAGCATTGTCTTTTTCCTTAATTAGTTTTTCTCTGACTGATGGCTTAATCTCATCAAGATGAGAATAAATATTATCTAAGTTTTGATATTGAGACAAAAGATCAGTGGCGGCTTTAGGACCAACACCAGCAACTCCAGGATAATTATCAGACATGTCCCCCATAAGGGCTTTAAGGTCGACAACTTGATTTGGGTTAACTCCCAGTTTTTCAAAGACATCTTGAGGTTCAAAAAGTTTAGTTTCAGAAAGACCTCGAATAGGCATTAATAAGGATGTTTTGGGACTAACTAACTGCATTAAATCTTTATCCCCAGTAATAATAATTGTTTGATCAATAAATTTCTTTTTCTCAGCTTTGGTGACGATAGTGGCAATAAGATCGTCTGCCTCGTAACCGCCAAGAGCAAAAGTTTTAATCTTAGAGTCTTCTAGAGTTGATTTAAGAAGTGGAAGCTGACAAATCAAATCTTGATCGGGAGCTTTTCTTTTGGCACGATAACCAACAAATTCTGATTGGCGGAAAGTAGGACCAGGAGAGTCAAGACAAACAATAAGATATTTTGGTTTTAACTGATAGATAGCTGATAAAAGCATAGAGTAAAAACCATAAAGAGCGTTTACTGGTTGACCGTTAGAGGTGAGTTTAGGGATAGAATGGTAGGCGCGATGGATAACAGCATGACCATCAACAACCAGAAGTTTAGACATATGCTAGTTTATCCTGCCTTTATTAATTAATAAAGCTACATTGATAAATAAAAGACTTTGATTTTATTTAATTTTAAAAAGGGTTAATAAAAATTTCAAAATATGGTCTTTACTGGTAGAATTTACTAATGGAACAGCATCCAATTCCACAGCAAATATCATCCTACGAATTTAAATTAGTGGGAGAGATGACTTTGAAGCAGTTTTTAAAGGCAGCTGCAGGGATTATTATGGCTATTTTGATTAATAGCACTGGATTGATAGTTATTGTTAAATGGCCATTAATGTTGGTTTCGGCTGGAATAGGATTACTTTTAGCTTTTGTACCTTTCGAAGATAGACCATTAGAGACTTGGGTGATGGCTTTTATAAAATCTATTTACTCCCCAACTATTTATACTTACAAAAAAAGAAATGATAACGGTTGGCTAGATTTGGACTTTACTAAAAGTAATAATGAAAACAAAGATGAGGCGGAAAAACCGATTGAAAACAAAAACTTATTTGTGTCGGTGACTAAAGATACAAGCGAGGCAAAGAATAAAATTATTAGAGAGAGGATGAATGTTAAGGCGGCGGTTGAATCAATAAAAGACAATATAAATTCGGTAAAGTCGATAAAAAAAGAAACTAAGGAATTATTTGACACTAAAATTACGGTTAAAGAAAAGGTTGAAACAAAAGATGAAGTCCAAATAGAGAATATTCCAGAAGAGTCGGTAAAAACAAATGATTGGAGAGATCAAAAGACTGATTTAAATCTTAAAAAAGAGAAATTGGAAGCAACTGGTAATGCTGTTTTTGGAACAATACCAATGCCAGATAGACCAGATATTGCTAATATAATTGTGGGGATGGCAACTAATTGGGACGGAAAGATAATTGATGGAGTGATCGTTGAGATACAAGATGAACACGGTAGCCCAACTAGAGTGATTAAGACTAACTCTTTGGGACAATTTAAGATTTCAACACCGTTAGCTAACGGAAGATATTTGATTATTGCCGAGAAAGAAGGTTATATTTTTGATAGAGTTAATGTAGATTTAGCTGGTAAAATAATAGATCCAATTAGGATTATCTCTCATAATTAGTTTATGATTAATCTATAAGATATGACAACAGACCCACTTAAAATAGCAATAAAAGGAAGTACTCAGGACCATTTGCCAATAGAAGATATTGTTGATGGGATAGTGGTAATGAAAGATGGGTCATGTTCGATGGTAATGCAAATATCTTCGGTTAATTTTGATTTATTATCAGAAAAAGAACAGTCAGCATTAGTGTCGGCTTATGGTGGGATATTAAACTCATTAAACTTCCCTTTACAAATAGTAATTCGGTCCAACACTAAGGATGTAGAGTCATATCTGAAAAAATTATTGGAGGCAGAGAATAAACAAATAAATGATTTATTGAAGTCGAGAATTAAGAGTTATCGAAAGTTTATCGAAGAAACGGTTAAAAAGAATGATGTTTTATCAAAGACATTTTATGTGGTGATCAAATTTTCTTCTTTGGAATTGGGGATAAAAACAGCAGGCAAACAAACGATAACTAATTTGATTAATAAGAATGTTAATACGGCTCTTCCCTACCCGAAAGATTATATTTTAGAAAAAGCTAAGGCAAGTTTGGAACCTAAAAGAGATCATTTGGTGAGGCTTTTTTCAAGACTGGGATTAGAAATTGCACCTTTAACAAATAAAGAATCGATTGAGTTGTTTTATAAAATATATAATGAAGAAGTGGCAGCTAATCAGAAGTTGCAGACAACTAATTATCAAAACCCATTAGTAACTACTAAATAAAATGAAATTGTTGGATAAATTGACCAAAAAAACGGAAAAACAGGAGACAATAGGGACTAAGCTGGTTGGTGGGGAAAACAAACCGAATGGAGAAGAAAAAAAACCATTTGCAGAAGGACTAGTATCAACTAAGGATATTATTGCTCCAAGCTCACTAGAGGTAGATTTTAATCACATAAGAATAGACAATCGATATTATAGAACTTTATTTGTAGCAGCTTATCCGCGATTTGTAGGGATAAACTGGTTGTCGTCATTAATTAATTTTGATGCGACATTAAGTTTATCAATGTATATTTATCCAACTGATGGTAAGGCAATATTGGATGATTTAAGAAGAAAAATAACGGAAATGGAGGCAGAAATTAGCACAGATATTCAGAGAGGTAGACTAATAAATCCAGCAACTCAAGCAAAGCTTGAAGATGCAATGAACTTACAAGCTGATTTGGTTAAAGGTGAAGAAAGATTTTTTCAATTTGGGTTATATATAACAATTTCGGCTGATTCACGTGAAGAAATTGATAGGATTAATAAAAACTTAGAAGCAGCCTTGGGATCACTTTTAGTAGTAAGTAAGAGAGCAACTTTACAAATGGAAGAAGGATTTGTTACCGGACTTCCACTGGGTGAAGATCGGCTGAAGGTAACACGGAATATGGATACGACATCATTAGCAACCACCTTCCCTTTTGTTTCTTCTGATTTGTCTGATGATAAAGGAATAATGTATGGTATCAATGCTCACAATGGATCGTTGATTATTTTTGATCGGTTTTCAATGCAAAATTACAATTCAGTAGTGTTTGCAACAGCAGGTGCTGGAAAATCTTACATGATTAAGTTAGAAGTTTTGAGGTCTTTGATGTTAGGGACAGATATTATTATTATTGACCCAGAAAACGAATATCGAGATTTAGCAACGGCGGTTGGAGGGCAATATATTGCTTTTGGATATGGAGAAGATTCAAAAATAAATCCTTTTGATTTGTCTTTAGTAGAAGAAGAAGGAGAAAATGCTTTAAATAGTAAAATTTTGTCGGTTCATAGATTAATGAAAATTATGTTGGGGAATTTAGACCCAATGGAAGAGTCAATTCTAGACAGAGCAATGATGGATGCCTATAAAGCAAAAGGGATTACTCCAGACCCAACAACTCAAACAAGAGAACCACCTTTAATAGAAGATGTTTACAAATCTTTGATTGGGATGGAAGATGAAAAGGCAAAAATGTTAGCGGCGAGGATGGAAAAATATATTAAGGGTTCTTTTGCTGGAATTTTTAACCAAAAAACGACAGTTAATTTAAATAATTCATTTGTAGTTTTTGGGATAAAAAATCTGGAAGAAACATTGAGGCCAGTAGCAATGAATATTATTCTGGATTATATTTGGACAGTAGTAAAGAAAAGTTTAAAAAAGAGAATTTTGGTGGTGGATGAGGCTTGGTATTTGATGCAATATGAGGATTCTGCTTCATTTTTGAGAGGAATAGTAAAACGAGGAAGAAAATATTATTTGGGAGTAACAACTATTACTCAAGATGTGGATGATTTTTTGAAAACAGCTTATGGAAAAGAAATTGTGACTAATAGTTCAATTCAAATATTATTGAAACAACATACAGCAGCTATTGATCAAATCGGAGAGGTTTTTTATTTGAGTGAGGGAGAAAAGCAATTACTTTTGACGGCAGATAAGGGCCAAGGAATATTTTTTGCCGGTCAAAACCATGTGGCAATAGAAATAATTTCTTCAGAAGAGGAACATCAATTAATAACCTCCAACCCTGAAGATGTGTTGAATAAAAAAAGAATAATCGATGAGAAAAAGTCTTTTGACTTAAAACAAACAGAGAAAAATGTAACAGTGACACCGTTGCCATCGAAAACAACTCCTCAGCCAAAAATTGAAATTCCAAATCCTCAGCCAAAGGCTGATCAACCTCTGACTGAAACTCCAACAAAGGAAATTTTACAGGAAGTGGTAAAAAATGAACCTGAAACAAAACCAACAGAAATAGAAGATGTTTTGCAAAGAAAAATAAATGACTTAGAAAAGTCTGAAAATGGCCTTAATAAAGGGAATCAGAATGATCAGACAAAATTTGTTGGCGAAATAAAGATAAACCCAACTCAAACAAATAATCCAAATAGATTTGTACCACCAAGAACAGAGGTAATAAAACCAGAGGAAAAACAGAAACCTGTTTTTATTAAAACAGAGGAAGAAAAAATTCCTCAACCACCACAACTAATAAAAAAACCCCAACCTGTTTTTGAAAACAAAAATAACAAACCTGAAGAAAAGAAAGGTATGGATTATGATGATTTGTTTGGAAATGGTATTGTTTAGTTTTCAAAACTAACAATAAAACAGTCAGTAAAAAAAATGATTCTGAAATATAATCACTAAGAATTGATATTTGCTTACAAGTGAAAGTGGTTAAAATAACCAAATTAATTCTAAATAATTAGATTTAAGAAAAATAATCTAAATACAACCGAGAGTTTAGTCTTGTAAGCGCACTGGCATGATAATGTGAGTGAATGATGGGTCTGATTGATCGTGAAAGAAGACTGGGGTAAGACTTTCGTTTAGTTCAATTAAAATTTCTTGGCTCTTACAGACGTTTAAAAAATCGGTTAAAAATTTGTAATTGAAGGCAACTTCAAGATTTTCTCCTTCAGTTTTGGTTTCTAATTGAACTCGATTTTGCCCCACCTGAGGAGCGTTGGTGGTTAATTCAAGATTATTACTTTTAATATTGACTTTAACAACATTAGCTGACTCTTTAGCAAAAACAGAAGCAATTTTGACCGATTGAAGTAATTCGTCTCGGTTAACAAAAATTTTGGTAGTGTAAGATTCTGGAATAAGTTTTTGATAGTCAGGGAAGTCCCCTTCAATAAGGCGAGAGACCAGCTCTACATCCTCTAGAATGAATACAACTTGGTGTTCATCACTCGTTAGACCTATTTTTATTTTTTGATTGTTTTTAGCGAGTTTAGTAACTTCGATTAAACTTTTGGCTGGGATTAAAAAATTTATTGGTTTGTCGTTTTTAATATCCAAAGGACTAACTAGTTTTATTTCTTTAAACGAAAGTCGGAATCCATCAGTAGAAACTAAACGAAGGAAGTTTTGACTAAAAGAACAAAGAATACCAGTTAAAACAGGACGAGTATCATCAATGGCCGCAGAAAAAGCTATTTGAGAAATAGCTTGAGTGAGAATACTTAAATCGATTTCAAAAACAGTTTGGGGGTTTACTTGAGGAAACTCAGGAAAATCAGTTGAAGGTGAAGTTGTAAAATTTGATTCAACTTTTTCAGAAGAAACAGAAAGCAGATTGTTGTCTTTAAGATTAAGATCTATTTTTCCATTTGGAAGGTAAGAAATAAATTCAGTAATCTCTTTGGAAGGGAGGGTAATGCTCCCCTCTTGGTCAATTTTGGCACCAATCCAATAATTAATACTTAATTCAAGATTAGTGGCGGATAATTTAAGCCGGCCTTGATCTGTGGATAGTAAAATATTATTTAAGATCGGTAATTGGTTTTTAGAAGAAACAAAACGGGATACGTTAGTTAAGGCAAGGTTTAGATTCTCCTGAAGAAGAGAGAGATTCATTGGTCTTATTATAGATTTATTTTAATTAAAAAAATAGTAGTTGTAGTTATTAGGTATGGTTGAAAAGTG
>CAZNDF010000004.1:0-22276 GCA_964571775.1 uncultured Gammaproteobacteria bacterium
AAGAACAAAAGGAATGGGAAGATTACCAAAAACTTCAATATCTTTCATGGCAGCATGGAGAGCATCACACGACTGGCGACTCTTGGGTGATTTGGCTAAATAAGCGACACCATGGGCTAAATTTATTGAACATTCAGGCAGACCAATTTGAGTAACGGCTTGAAAAACTTGATTAGCCAACATGAGGGCACTGGAATTAGCTACCCCAATATCTTCACTGGCAAAAATAACCATGCGGCGGGCAATAAATTTGGGATCTTCGCCGGCAGAAATCATTCGGGCGAGATAATAAAGAGCGGCGTCAACATTGCTGGCGCGCATACTTTTGATAAAGGCAGAAATAGTGTTGTAGTGTTCTTCGCCTTTTTTGTCGAAACGAAGAAATTTGTTTTGAAGAGTATTAACTAAATCTTCTTTACCCAACTTACCATAGAGAGTAAAGGCGTTGTCGATCATGGTTAGAGCTTGGCGGGCATCACCATTGGCCATTTTGACAAGCCAATCTTTGGCATCTTTGCTAATTTTGGTTTTTAAAGTTTTGACGGCTCGGGTAATAACTTCACCGATTTCTTCATCACTAAGTTCACTAAGAACGAAGACACGACAACGAGAAAGAAGTGGAGAAATAACTTCAAAACTAGGGTTTTCAGTGGTGGCACCAATTAAAGTAAGCACACCTGATTCAACATACGGGAGTAAAAAATCTTGCTGGGCTTTGTTAAAACGATGGATTTCATCCAAAAATAAAATCTTTTTATAAAGACCTGAAATATTTTCACCAACAATTTTTCGGATATCATCTTTACTGGCAGATACGGCTGAAAGCTCGTGAATTTCAGCACCGGTTTCTTTGGCAATAATTTTGGCAAGAGTAGTCTTGCCAACCCCTGGAGGACCCCAAAAAATCATGGAAAAAATTTGATGGTTTTCAATCGCCTGACGGAGAGGTTTACCTTGACCGACTAAGTGTTTTTGGCCAATAAATTCATCAAGGTTTTTGGGGCGAAGCAGTGAGGCTAATGGTTGAGATAACATCAGTTAATAGTTAAAAGTTAAATTTAAGACTTTGGGTTTAATTCGGGTCTTAGACTCAGTATAGACTAGAGATGTTTAATGGTCAATTCGGAAATAGTCGTTTCTGGGTCGAGAGATAAAATAAAATCAATAGCTTTGACAACTTTTTCTGGATGAATGGATTTTGATAAATCAATATCAGTACCGTCAGTAAACTTGGTTTTCATGACTCCAGGGTGAATATCAATAATTTTAATAGAAGAATCAACCAATTCCATTTGGATTGATTTGGAAAAACTGGTCATTGCGGCTTTGGAAGCATGGTAAACAGAGTTGAAGGCTTTGGGATGAAGACCAGCAGTGGAATTAATATTAATAATAGTGCCAGTTTTTTGTTTTTTAAAAATAGGAACCAAAATTTTGGTAGTAAATATGGGACCAAGACAATTAACTTCAAAAACTTTTTTGATGCGGTTAGGGTCGTTGGTTTCAATGGCTCCATCAATATAGAGGCCGGCATTATTAATAAAACAATCAAGGTGGTGATATTTTTTGATTACTTCTTGGATTGATCCTAAAATATTTTCGAAATTCGAGACATCACAAATTTGAAAATCGCAACCGAGTTTGTCGGCAACAACTTTAACCTTTGGATCAATATCAAAGATAACGACTTGAGAATGATGGGAAAAACAAGCTGCTAGTTCTCGACCTAATCCATTGGCTCCACCAGTGATGCAAATAACCTGTTTCATTGATTAATGATGACAAATTACGAGACTAATTACAATGTATAATTCAGTACTAATGAGATTAATTAAAAACTTAAAAATTATCTTGCCAGTTATCGGGGCGATTCTAGTGCTAATAGCAGTAGTACTGGAATTTAAAATAGAGGATGAAAATCGAATAATTATTAGTCCTAGTGGAGTTATCGCCAAATTAAAAAAAAGCGTGCCAAAAGAAACGCCCCTCCCTACACCGACTTTGGTTCCAACAATAGTTCCAACGGCAACACCTACACCGATAACAGTGGAAGGTATGAGTCAAAATTATGGTCCATGTGCCAAGGTAAGTGTATTGATGTATCACCATATTCAAGATGAGGAGATTGCTAAGAAAAACGGTCAAACCAACTTGACAGTAACGCCAGATTCTTTTCGAAAACATCTACAATATTTAAAGGATGGGAATTACAACATAATTACACCAGAAGATTTGAAGAATTTTTTTGAGGGGAAAAATACCTTACCAAGTAAGGCAGTAATGATTACAATAGATGACGGTTATAAGGATAATTTTGAAGTAATGTACCCAATTTTGAAAGAATTTGGGATTAAAGCAACAGTGTTTACAGCGACAGGTTTACTGGAAAATGCGGGATATATGAGTTGGAGTGATTTGGCTCAGATGAAGGATTTGGTTTACTTTGGAAATCACACTTGGTCACATCAAAGTTCTTCAGGAACGAAGGAGAAGTTAACTAATGAAATCTCTTTGGCGAGCAAACAATTAAGTGAACATGGCCTAGATACTTTAAAAGTATTCGCTTATCCCTATGGAACCCCAGGAACAATTGCCAAAGAAGTTTTAAAAAACAACGAGTACGAGATCGCTTTTACAACCACACATGGTAATATTTTATGTAAAGGGAAATCATTAGAACTCCCAAGAGTTAGAGTAGGAAATGCTTCATTAAAGTCGTATGGTATATAAGAAAATATTAATCGTGTTGGTGGTTTTTTTGGGGCTTTGGGAATTGATTCCAAGTGGAGTTAGGTATTTATCAAAACAAAACGGGATTGATCCAGAGACAGTTAAAAGTGAATATGATGAAAAAGCAACAACTGGTGTTTTTAATAACCAGGTAGTTAAAGTTCCGGAAATGAATTATCAAGACGAAAAAGTCTTAGGAGAAACGGATAAACAGTCGATAAGTAATACTAATAAAAGAATTGAAGTAGACTTAACTAATCAAAAAACTTATGTCTATGAAGGAGAAAAGTTGATTTATACTTTTTTGATTTCATCAGGGTCATGGGATAGAACACCAACAGGAGATTTTGAAATATGGACGAAGGTAAGGTCGCAAAAAATGTCTGGGGGATCAAAAGAACTAGGGACTTATTTTTATCTTCCAAATGTGCAAAATGTAATGTTTTTCTATAACGAAAAGACGGCAAAAAAAGTAGGTTATAGTTTTCACCAGGCTTATTGGCACAATAATTTTGGGGTACCGATGTCACATGGCTGTATTAATATGACAACAGCAGATTCAGCCTCTCTTTATAGTTGGGCGGAAGTAGGAACTAAGGTAAAAATTTACGGAAAGTATAAAACTATACTGCCTAGAATATGATCTATTTAGTTTTAATTTTAAGTTTTTTTTTGAGATTGATTGGGATCAATCAATCGATGTGGCTAGATGAGGCAATCTCAGTAAGTGTAGCCAGAATGCCAATAGAAAAAATAGTGCCAATATTTTCGGTTCAGGATTTCCACCCACCAATTTATTACTGGTTTTTGAATGGTTGGATAAGGGCTTTTGGAGATGGAGTGGTAGCTATGAGACTAAGTTCGGTGTTGTTTTCATTGATAACAATTTGGTTGGTTTATTCGATAGGTTTAAAAATTAAGGACAAAAAATTGGGTTTTTGGGCAGCCTTGTTGACAGGGATTAATCCCCTGCTGATCTATTATTCCCAAGAATTAAGAATGTATTCATTGGTGGTCATGCTACTAACTGGGGCGGTTTATTTTTTTGTTAAGTTAAATAAAAAATATAATTGGAAAGATATTTTTGGATTTGGGCTTTTAACTGGTTTGAGTTTTACAACCTTTTATGGATCAATTTTTTTGACCGGAGCGATGATTTTATATTTTTTGGTTAATAAAAAATGGAAGATATTTTGGTTAAGTAGTATTGGAATTGTGGTGGCAATATTGGCGGTTTCCCCTCTACTGTTAACTCAATTAAAAATGTCGGGGCAAATGTTAACTCAAGTAACAAACTGGAGTTTAGTTTTGGGAAAAGTAAATTTAAAAAATTTATTATTAATACCGTTTAAGTTTGCTATCGGGAGGATTAGTTGGTATCCAAAGATGAATTATTACTTGATCGGTGGGGCGTGGGCAGGATTGGTTTTTGGATTAACGGCAAAAGAAATGATTAAAGATAAGTTGATGAGGTGGTTATTGATAACCCCAATAATTATGGGAATAATTTTTTCTTTTAAATCACCATTATTGCAATATTTTAGATTTTTATACTTGGTACCAATTTTAGGATTATTACTAGCGGGAATAAAGAATAATAAAATAAAAATGTTTTTAGTAATAGGTTTTTTGACTTTTAGTGGAGTTTATTTATTAAACCCAAATATGCACCGAGAAGATTGGAAGGCGTTGTCAGAAAGTCTTGGAAATGAACAAAAAGTTTATATGGTGAAATCGTTTGAAGACCCAGTGAAATATTACAAACCCAAGGTTGAGGTAATTGATATTAAGACGAGTGATCCAAAAGAAGAAAAAATAACCCTTATTCCATACGGTGAAGAGATACATGGAGTAAACAGTAAAGTAAAGATGGAAAACTTGGGTTATACGATGGTTAAGGAAAATAACTTTAGAGAGATAATGACTGAAGAGTGGAAAAGACAAAAATAAGTCTCTTGAGAGGGTAACCTTTATTTAACCACTAATTGAGAAATAAAGAAATGCCTTTAATTTGATTATTTAAGACTTTAGAATTAGATTCATGAAATATATTTTTGTATCAGGTGGTGTGGTTAGCGGTTTAGGAAAAGGTATTACAGCCGCAGCAATTGGCTTAATCCTGAAGAACCGAGGGTATAAGATCACCAACATTAAAATAGACATGTATTTAAATGTTGATGCTGGAACTATCCGACCTCAAGAGCATGGTGAAGTATTTGTAACCAAAGATGGAATGGAAACGGATCAGGATTTGGGAAATTATGAAAGATTTGTGGGAGTATCTTTAGATCGATGGAATTACATAACTACAGGACAAGTGTATAAAGCAGTAATAGATAGAGAAAGAGCTTTTGGATACGATGGTGAAGACGTAGAAGCAATTCCTCATGTAACTGATGAGATTATTGAAAGAATAAATAAAGCCGGCAAATCAAATAAAGCTGACATTGTGATTATTGAATTAGGTGGAACTGTGGGTGAATATCAAAATAGCTTGTTTTTTGAAGCCAGTAGAATTTTAAAACTAAGACAACCAAAAGATGTAATTCAAATGCATGTTACCTATTTGCCTTTTTTGAAAAATATTGGCGAATTAAAAAGTAAACCAGCTCAACAATCAACTCATTTATTAAATGCTATGGGAATTCAGCCAGATTTTATTGTGGCTAGAAGCGAAAAGATAATTGACGAAAAAAGAAAAGAAAAGTTGGGAGTTTTTTGTAATTTAGCTCAGGAAGATATTATTAGTAATCCAGATTTGGAAAGTGTGTATGAGTTGCCAGCACATTTTGAAGGGCAAAATTTGAGTTTAAGAATATTACAGAAGCTTAGTTTGAGGCCAAAAACTGAGACTAGTGATTTGAAGAAATGGAATAAGTTTGTAGAGTATAAAAAAGAATCTAAAAAGGTAGTAAAAATTGCCATGGTTGGTAAATATTTTGCGACCGGAGATTATAAGCTGACTGATTCTTATATCTCAGTGATTGAGGCAATCAAACAAGCTGCTTGGATACTAAAATTAGTCCCAGAACTGTCATGGATTGATAGTAGCGAGGTTGAGAAAGGGAGTGTTGATTTGAAAGGGTTTGACGGAATTGTGGTTCCACAAGGTTGGGGTAGCCGAGGTACTGAAGGAAAGATTGAGGCAGTGAAGTTTGCTCGAGAAAATAAAATCCCTTATTTAGGGTTATGTTTTGGGATGCAAATGGCAGTGATTGAATTTGCCAGAAATGTGGTTGGTTTGAAAGGAGCTAACTCAGTAGAGGTAAACAAAGATACTAATTACCCAGTAATTCACATTATGCCAGATCAAGAAGAGTATTTGAAAAATAAACAATATGGTGGAACAATTCGGTTGGGTGCTTGGCCATGTAAATTAAGCCCAGGAACTAAATTAGCTGAGGCTTATAAAAAATATGGTCAAGATAAAGAGGCGGCTTGGAATGTTGAAAATGTAAGAAACCTAAAAACAGATAGTAAAGAGACGGTGATTTTTGAAAGACATAGACATCGTTATGAAGTTAATAGTGAATATCGAGAACAATTGGAAAAAGCTGGTTTAGTAATTTCTGGGACTTCACCTGATGGAAAATTAGTGGAAGCAATTGAGTTAAAAAATCATCCATTTTTTGTAGGAACTCAGTTTCACCCAGAATATATTGCTAGGCCATTAAGCCCACATCCGATATTTTTATCTTTTATGGAGGCTATAAATAAAACAAGAAAATGAGTTTTGTAGGTTTGAAGTGTTTTTTAATTTGGAGATATAAGGTCTTTTTATGAAAGAAAAAGGAATGTTTTTGGCTATTTATGGTTTGGATGGTGTTGGTAAGACCACCGTTGTTTCTGAATTAAGTAGAGTTTTAGATGAATCAATTAATTTTGATGAATACAAAAACAAAATTGCAAACCCATACGCTCTATCTAAAGAGAAGGTACTGGAATTAAAAATGGACGATGTTGAATTTTTTCATTATATTGGTTCTAATATCTTTCAAGGAAAAGTTATTTCAGAATTAATTGAGAATGGAAAAACCGTAGTTAAGAGCAGATGGTATCTGGATATATTGGCAGATTTTAACTATAGAAGATTGGATTTTGTAGATTCAATGGAAGATAAGATACCTTTTTTAATTCCAGATTTATCAGTCTTGTTGGTAGCGGATGATGATATTAGGAGAAGAAGGATAACTTCCAGGACAGAGGCTCCAAGTAAAAATGATTTGAATTTAGAAAGATCAGTTGTTTTGTCTAAATATCTTGAGACAACTTTTTCCAAGAAACCTTATAATTCTAAAAATTTTATTAAAATTGAGACCAATGACAAAGCTCCAGAGGAGATAGTAGGTATAATTAAAAGTTTGGTAGTTAGATGAATCAGCAGAAATTAGCTTTTGATAGTGAAAAATATTTGAAACTTCAATTTGAAGCTTTTGATAAAAAACAAAAAGAATTTGATGGAGTAACTATTTTTGAATTTGGTGGAAAACCATTTGGCGATAATCATGCCGCTAGAGTTTTACCTGGTTATGACCCTGATTTAAAATCAAAATTGTTAAGCAAACTTCAAAAAATCGCTAAGATAGTTATTGCGATAAATGCAAAAGATATTTTAAGTTATCCTTATGGGAGAACTTTACAAGGTAGAATCAGGGGTGATACTGGGTTGAGATATGATGATGAAGTTGTAAGAATAATAAAGGAAAGTGAAAGTAAAGGATTTAAAGTTTCTGAAGTGGTTTTGACCTGTGTTCCGGTTGATTCAAATGAAATCGTTAGAGAAGAAATTGGGATTTTTCGAGAAAAACTTAAAAAGTGTCAAACGATAATGAAATTAAATTATGAAATTAATGACTATCCGAATCCTAGGTTTTTAGATGAAGATGATTCACCTTTTGATAAAAATGATGTTGTTTCTAACGGAAGTAATTTGATAGTAATTAGTCCTGGTGGAGGGAGTGGAAAATTTGGTTTGATACTGTCAGAAATTTATAATTTAATTAAAAATGGAGTAGATCCTAATTTTATTAAATTTGAAACTTTTCCGGTTTTTAATTTAGATCCAAATAATGCTTTGAACTTGGCTTTTGAAGCGGCGACAGCAGACCAAAACAATACAGTGAAACACATTAAAGGAGGAACAAACTATGATAAGGATTTAGAAAATTTTTTACTATTAAGGGCATTATTAAAAAGGTTTAAATATAAGGGTAAATTATCAAAGATTCATTCACCTTTGGATTGGGGGGTGAACGTAATAGAAAAAGGAATTACTGATATGGAGGAAGTGACTAAAGCTTGTAAAGCTGAAATTTACAGGCGTAAAGAGAGATATGAAAATGAAATAAAAAATGGAACAGAAAGACAGATAACGTTGGATAGAGTAGAGAAAGTAATTGAAAAATTTGAGAAAATTTATCGTATTTAATTTTTCGGTGTGTCTTTTTTGTCAAGTTTATCAATGCCAAGAATTTTTACAGCAAAATAAACAACAAAAGCGATAATCAAAAAATCAATGAGACTGCTAATGAAGCTACCAAATAAAATTTGAGCAGAACCGATTTGAAGATAGACTTTACTCAAATCACCAATTTTCCCTAATAAAAGACCAACTATTGGGTTAATAATGTTGGTGACCAAGGCAGTGACTAGCTTAGTAACAGATGTGCCCATAACCACACCAATAGCTAAGCCAATAACACCTTGAGATTGAATAAATTCAATAAAACCTTTCATTTGTTTTTTCATCATAATTTAATTATACCTCAGTGGATAAACATAGCATCACCAAAGCTAAAAAAGCGATATTTATTTTTGACGGCTTGTTGGTAAGCATTAAAAATATTGTCTTTGCCGGCAAAAGCTGAGACCAGCATTAAGAGACTAGATTCAGGTAAATGAAAATTAGTAATGACAGCATCAACAAATTTAAACTGATACGGGGGATAAATAAAAATATTAGTGGAGTTTTTTCCAGAAACAATTTGATAATTTTGAAATTTGTCTAAAACAGCGGCAGATTCTAGAGTACGGACTGAGGTGGTACCGACAGCAATAATTCTTTTGCCGGAATTTTTGGCTAAATTAAGACGCTTAGCAGCTGATGGTTTGATTTCATAAAATTCAGAATGGAGAGTTTTTGACTCAATATTTTCCGGTCGAAGATTTTGAAAAGTACCAAGGCCAACATGCAAAGTAACATATTCTATTTGAACACCTTTGGCTTTTAGTTGAGATAAAAGTTTTTTGGTAAAATGAAGCCCAGCAGTCGGAGCGGCGGCGGAACCAGTTTTAGTCGCGTAAACAGTTTGGTATTCGCTTCTAATTTGGCGTTCGGTTTGGGAAGAAGAGATATATGGAGGGATAGGAGTGTGACCAATTTTGTCTAAAATTTGGAAGAATTTTTCATTTTTGAAATTGAATTTTATTTCAACTTGACCGGTTTTACTGTCGCTGCTAATAATTTCTCCAGTTAAATTACAACCAAAAAATATTTTTTTACCTATTGAAGGTCGAGGTTTGGAAATAGAGATCCAAGTATCTGATTTTATTTGTCTAATGAGGAGGAATTCTATCTCTCCCCCGCTGTCTTTTTTACCAAAGAGACGAGCCGGAAATACCCGACTCTGATTTAGCACAAGGACATCATTTGAACCGAGTAAATTGATTAGTTCAAAAAATTGATGATGGTCAATTTGACCATTGGTTTTGTTTAAACATAGAAGTCGACAATGATCCCTCAATTTTGAAGGTTTGTTGGCAATTAGGTTATGAGGAAGGTCATAAGAATAGTCTTCTATTTTGAGAGGCATGTGGGTATTTTACCAAAGCTAGTTGAGAATCATGATGGAGTAGTTGAGAATTGAAGCAAAACTAACCCAAGCGAGGTAGGGCCAAAGTAAAGCAGATGCTGTTTTGTTAATTTTTTGGAATTTAATAATTGTCATTAAAATAGCGACCCAAAGGAAAATTATTTCGTAAAAAGCCAGAGATGGCGAACGAAGACCAAAAAACAAAAATGACCAAAGAGTATTGAGAATTAATTGAACCCAAAACCAAAAAAGATTGTTTTTTTTGGTCCAAACCAAATAAAGAGAAACACCCATAAGGAAAAATAATAAAGTCCAAACTGGAGCGAAAACCCATGATGGTGGATTGAGAGGAGATTTAACTAAATCAGTGACGTACCAAGTTTTGACCGAACTAACAGTGGCGATGCTACCGAGAATACCAGTAGCTTCGGTGATCAAAATACAAAAAATAAATTTAATTAGATTAAATTTGGGTTTTGTTTTTGATTTCATAATTAAATATTACACTATATAATTGGTTCATGTGGAAAAAACTTATTTGGGGAGTATTGATAGCGGAGGTTGTTGTTTCTTGGCCATTATCATTAATTAATAAACCAGCTAAGTTAAAGTTGGAGACTATTTTTTATCCGGCGACTGAAGAGGAAACATGGAATTTTCAAAAAAGATTAGCCCTAGATACGACAAAAGTAAAAAGATTTTATTACAACAAAACTACGATAATAAAAGAAAGATATCTGAAAAATGCTTTAGTAATGATGGATTTAAATAATTATTTTTTTGGAATGCATCCTAGAGAAGATGTTCCTGGAGTTGATTTTAGATTTAAGTATCCTTTTACAGCTCTGTTATTTTTGGTTTTGGCGATAAAAGTAACGATGGAAAATAAGAAATATTTAAAGTGGTGGTGGGTTATTTTGGGAGAAATATTGGCTTTATCATTTTTAAAACAAATTGATGGCTGGGATTTAATTTTGTGGTTACCAATCACCTATTTGCTATATTTAGGTTCAAAAGAATTAAATAAATATAGGTTTGGGTGGTTGATAAATTTAGGATTAATTTTAATAACAACAATTGAAATCGGGAGAATGTTTTTATGAAAAGAAAACACTGGTTAATATTATTGCTGATTTTAATTTTAGGGATTGTTTTGAGGTTTTGGCAATTAGGAAAAACACCGACTGGTTTTTATTTGGATGAGGCAGCCTTGGGATATAATGCATATTCCATAATGGAGACAGGGAAAGATGAATATGGTAAAGATTGGCCAATACTATTTAGATCTTTTGGTGATTTTAAGGCACCGATTTATACATATTTATTGATTCCTATTTACAAAATTTGGGGGGATGAATATATGGTCGACAAGGATATTGTCGGCAATGGCAGGAATAATAATTATTTGGTTTGGTTTTTGGATCGTAAAAAATTTAACTAAGAATATTAATTTATCTTTGATTACAGCTGGGATACTAGCGATGTCGCCTTGGCAAATAATTTTTTCTCGGACTAGTTATGAAACAAATGTGTCGTTAATGTTTTTACTAATCATGATTTGGAGTTTTTATAAATATAAGCAAAACAACAAATGGCTGTTACTGACGGCATTGATGGCCGGACTGTCATTTTTAACATACCATTCAGAAAGAGTGGTTACCCCATTAGTCTTGTTGGTGCTTTTTATAAAGGAATGGAAAAATATTTTCTGCAAAAAGAATATTAAGATTTTGGTGGCTTCATTTTTACTGGGACTAATTTTGGTACTACCGACAGTAAAATTGATGACAACCCCAGGGTTTTTGTCGAGACTGAATAGTCTAAGTATTTTGTCTGACGGAGTAAAGAAACCTTCTGGTTTTAATGAAAATTTAAGTGATTGGAAAGGGATAATTTTTAACAATCGACCATTATTACAATTGAGAGAGTTTGGGTCGCTTTATACTTCTTATTTTTCACCAAGATATTTGTTTGGCCTGGGTGATCCAGGACTAAGAAGCTCGTATCCAGACTTGGCGCCTTTTTTGTGGTGGCAGCTACCTTTCTTTGTGGTGGGAGTTGGATGGCTTTTTAAAAAGGGAGAGAAAAAGGAAAAAGAATTTAAGTTTTTAATAATTTTATTAATGTTGGTATCACCTATCCCAGCATCAATTACTCGAGATCCTTTTTCGAGTATTAGAGCTTTACCGCTAGCATTTCCATTGATCGTGTTGACAGCAATAGGGTTAAATAAATTTGTAGAAAAGTTTAAAAATATTGGAGGATTGATTTTAATACTTTTAACTTTTTGGTCGTTGGGGAAAATTTATTTATCGGTGTTTAAATTTAATGATTATTTTAGAGGTTATTCTTGGGATGCAGGAGTCGAAGAAATGATAAATGAGGTGAAAGATGAAAGTCTGCCAATAGTAATTGATAATACTCGGGGAGAAATTTATTCTCAGGTATTGTTCTTTACTATATTTGATCCGGCAAAATATCAAAGGGAAAATTTTGAAGTTGACGGCAAAAATTACTATGTTGATATGGGGAGAAATAAAACAAAACAGATTAATAATATTTCTGTCAGACCGATAAGATGGGATAAAGATATTTATAAAGAACAAATATTGGTCGGTGATGCATTATCAATAAACGAAGAACAGATTAGTGAACACTGTTTAACTGTTTTGTTTGAAGTAAAAGATGTTGAAGGAAAAACAATTTTTAAGGGGGTAAAAACTCATCCGAAAGAAAAATCAAAATTTAATATCGGGGATAAAGTTGACGGAAAAATAATGAATAAGTGTGTGATTACTTCACCATAATTATTTTGTCGTCTTGCTGACCAATTTTTTGAAAACCAAATTTTTCGTAAGTATGGATGGCAGGGAGATTGTCGATTGAAGTTTCCAACCAAAATCCGCTGATTTTAGAATTTTTTTGATTTTTCTGAAGATCATTGAAAGCAATTTTCATAAATTCTTGAGATAGACCCTGACCACGAGCGGCACCATAAATACGAATAGCAAAGGTGAAATTAGCATTAATTTTGATTGGAGGATCTTTTTGACCAAACCAGATAATACCAAAAAGATTTTGGTGTTGGTCGAGAAGTGTATAAATAATTCTTCCCTGCTCTAACCAATGAGAAAAAGCAGTTTTATTTTGAAACCGGGATGGATCGGAAGTATATTTTTTAACTTCAGGATCGGAATGACTAAACTCAATGAGTTGGTCTATTTGACAATCCATAATGCCCTGTTGGACAAAGATGTCTTGGCCAATTTTCATAACTTATTTCCCAGTGGTGATAATAATATCGAATTGAGATGACTCAGGTAATTTTTCGGGTAAAATTTTGGCAGGATAATTACTTTTGAGAGAAGAGATCAATAAGGACGAAGCATCATTAGAAACCGTTTCTTTGATTTGAATTTGCGTTTGGGTGAAATCAAAGTTGGCAGCGTTACCAGTATTTTCAACTTGGAAACTATTTTTAGAAAGGAGATCAACTATTTTTGAGGCCTCGCCAGAGGTGCCACTACCATTTAAAACTTGGATCTTTAGAGAGCTAATAGGAATAGTTGTTGGAGTAGGACTGTTGGTAATAGTAGGAGTAATGTTGGCTACCGGATTAATTTCAAGACTATTGTCAGTTTTGAGTTTTGAACCAAAAATAACAAAAAAGCCAATCACCAACAGAAGTAAAGGAATAAGCAAAATAATTTTAGGAAAAGTTGAGGGTGGTGATTGGGGAGGATGGTTGATTTCTAGTCTGGAAGTAGATTCGTCTGAACCATGAACATTGGTTGAATGGATAATTCCTTTGATAGGGTCAATGGAAGTATATTCAGGAGAAAGATTACCAAAGTCAAATTGGTTAAAAGCAACGTCACCGGCGGGAGAAAAAAGAATTTGCTGAGGTAAAGTTTGGAAACGATCTTTAGAATAAGCAAATACACGATCAATATCTTCTTGGGTAATTTTTTTGGAAAGAACTTGAGAGAAAATAGGTGTTTGGTTAAAAGAAAGAACTAATAGATCTTGGTAGTTTAAGAAGACTAGTTTTTTGGAAGGAAGGAAGCGACTAGCACTAGTAGAAAAGCTTTCTAAAAATTTGATTTTTATTTTTGAGGATTTAACAGCAGCCCGAAATTGATCGAAAAATTTTTGAGAAACAAAAATAACTTGAATGAGGCGTTTGCCGTTTTGGTGAGCAACAATTTTATAATCCCAAATTGTTTTAGATAAATCTTCGGCCACAATTGATTGGAATTTTGATTGAACGAGAGAACGTTTTTTGGATTCTTGGCGAGTTAATAAAAGACTGGAGACGGTAATAAAATTATCAGAAAGCAAAACCCGAAAACGAGAGGAAAAAGTAGATCGAAGACGAGAGAGATTTTGGGCGAGGTTTTCAGGTGTCCAAGAAACTTCGCCAACTTTTTGGCGGTTTTTAAAAACTTCTAGATTATTTTTGGAAATATAAAGAAGATACATATAATCATTATAAATGATTTATTGAATCTCCACTAATAGAGAAGAATTAGATTCGATATTCTTTGATCAGACCCTTTTCTGTTTTTTGGTTAATATAGGCGTGAACATCAAGATATTTTTCGATCCCAGAACCGATTATTTTTTTCTTGAGAAGTTCATCTAGTTGAAAGATACCAGCTGAATTATTCATAAGAATATCTAATTGAATTGGTTTTTCGGTACCTTTATTAATATTGACTTTATCGATGGCAGCAGCAGAAACAGAATAGATATCTAATTTCTCCATTTCGTAAACAATTCGGGAGCGACCTTCACTCATATCAAGAGCATCAGCAACACGAACAATCCCTGCCTCTAAAGTGATGGGTTTGCCGTCACTGCGATGACTAATAATGGCATGCAAAACTTCGGAAGTGACAATGGTTTTTTCAACTACTGGAAGGAAATCAATAATTTGATGAAGTAAGTTATTGGCTAAAAAAAGACTATAAGTTTCATGTTCTTTGCGGGAAATTGTCATACCAAGGTCATGAAGAACACTGGCTAAAAAAACGATTAATTCAGCGTATTGAGATGAAAGCTGATAATTTTTGGCAACTGACATGTCGACTCCAGAATCGACTAACATCCTAACAAATTTAACTGAAATATTGGAAACAATCTGGAAATGAATTGGGCCATGATCGCTCATACCTAAACGTTCAACCGCATTAACGTTAATAATTTTCCAAAGAGTAGTGATTTCTTGATTATTATTGACATTTTCAATAGCTTTCTCTAATAAAGTGTTTCCGTTTGAAGGGATATTAATTTTTTTAATAGAGGCTGGGGTTTGTTTATCTTTATTCATAATAATTGAGAGGTATTTTAACACAAAGATAGGTAATCAGATTGGACATAAGAATAATTTTTTGGTTAAATTGGGGTATAAAATGATTAAAAAAATATTAACTAGATTGGTTTTGTTTTTGGGGTTTTTTTTGATTGTAGATTCAAGTGGAGTTTGGGCGAAGTCTTACTCAATTGATCAAGTAGAAATTGATTCCAAAATCAATATAGATGGGTCAATGGATGTGCAAGAAAAGAGAATTTTTAATTTTGATGGTGATTATACTTTTGCTTATCAAGAGATTGAAAAAATAGGACAAAGAAAAGAGCCGTATATTTTGGAAAATATTAGTTTTTGTGACGAGACTAAATGTTATCAACAAGTAAATAAAAATAGTGGGTCAGTAACGAATAAAACTCCAGGAACTTTTTATGTGGATGAGTTAAGCAATAGCTATTATGTTAAATGGTTCTATCGAGCAAATAGTGTTAAAAAAATTTTTATTTTGAAATATAAAGTAACCAATACCGTTCAATTGCATCAAGATACCGCTGAAATTTATTGGCAATTTGTGGGAGATAAATGGGAAACAAGTCAAAGGAATATAAAAGTGCAAATGTCATTGCCGCCAGGAGTTGATGGAAGCAAAATAAAAGCTTGGGGTCACGGACCTTTGAATGGAGTAGTGGCAATATCGAAAGAAAATTTAGTAACTTTTGAATCGACTCGGTTAGACATGGGAACTTTTCTTGAAGGGAGAGTAGTTTTACCAAAAGAAATATTTAAAAGTGGAGTTCGCGGAGAGGGTACTTTAGATGACATTGAAAACGAAGAAAATAATTTTATAGAAAAAACAAAGGCAGATATCGAGAAGGGAAATAAAACAGCAAAAACCCAAATATCTTGGTTGTTAATGATGATAATCGTAATGATTGTTGTGGTAATAGCGGAAATCAGAAGATATCGGAAAACTGGTAGAGGGAGAAAACTCCCGGAAGTAAATTTATCGGGAAGGGTTTGGGAACCGCCGAGCGAGATTGATCCGGGGCAAGTAGGTCAACTAATAAGTTTTAATGTAAATGGACAGATGATAACTTCGACAATCCTATCTTTGGTTCAAAAAAAGTATTTTCGGATTGTAAGAAGTGATCAAAAAGAAGGCTGGTTTTCAAAAAAATATTCCTATTATTTGGCTGATGGAGAAAAACAGAACATTACTTTGTCATCAATAGAAACTGAATTAAAAAATTTCTTGGAAGATTTTAGAAGAGAAAAAGAAATTGAGGGAAAGGTAAACAATGTTGTTGATTTAAATGAAATAGTGAAGCAATCGAAAAGTGGCAGTTTGAAGTTGCAAAAATTTTTTAAAGAGTTTAAGAAAAGAACTGTTGAAGAAAATTATGAAGAAGGTTTTTGTGATAAGAGTTTAAAAAAAATAACTAAAGGAAGCCGTACAGGAATGTTTATCTTAGTAATAATATTGGTAGCCGTCTTTATGAACTCTCAAGATTACAAAGGAGACGCCTTCCCATTATCGATGTTAGTGATAACAATAGATATTATTTTGATTACGATTACGGGTCTGTTAATGATGCCAGACGAAAGAACTCAGAAAGGTTTAGAAGAGGCAGCTAAATGGAAGGCTTTTAAAAAACATTTAGATGAATATAGTCAGACAAAAAATGATCCTTTAGATTCAGTGATTATTTGGGAAAAATACTTGGTTTACGGAGTGGCTTTGGGAGTCTCGATTAAGGCTATTAGTGAACTACCTCTGAATATTTCTGAAGCTGAGCGAACAACAATGGTTTATTACTGGGGAGGAGTTAATGATTCAGGGGGGTTTGAAAGTATTAACGAAGCGTTATCAAGTATTTCAACTTCAATCTCGACAGCCTCAAACTACGGTGCTTCAGGATCAGGATCGTCAGGTGGATTTTCCGGTGGCGGCGGAGGTGGAGGCGGGGGTGGTGGCGGGGGTGCTGGCTGAAATGAAAATTAAAGTAATCGCCCACCCTAACTCTAAGATATCTAGAGTTAAAGAAGATATATCTGGATGTTTAGATGTTTATGTCAATAAACTAGCTGTAGATGGAAAAGCAAACAAAGAGATAATTGTTTTATTGTCTGATTTTTTTGGCGTTAAAAAAAATCAGGTATTTTTAATCTCTGGGGAAAAATCAAAAAGCAAATTATTTGAAATAACTGGTAAATAATCTATTTGAATTTGTCAGTAGGATTATAAAGTCCAAGAGTAGAAAGATATTTCGTAGTTTTTCCGACAGCTTCACTACTTTTTAATTCAGACCGTTTTGATTGAAAATCTTCTGAACCGATATATGTTTTAAGAAAAGAAACTCCACTCCCATCTTGATATAAGCGTAAACCGATACCCGCTTGTTTTGGAGATACAACCATACGACCGTCTTTGAGACAAAATTTACTAACTGAAAAATCTATTTCAAACCCAGTTTGAGAAATAAGTTTGGAAGGATCAGGGTGAGTACCTTTGTATTCACAAAAGGGTTTTATGGATATTTGACATTCATCAACAGGACCTTGGAGCAAATCGAGACTTGGTGATTGGTAGCGAGTAGTATGGTTTTTATCAATTTTGGATTCTGGAGCTAATTTTATATAAAAAATGTCGTGTTCTTTGTCGAGACGCTGCTCTCTAACGGAGTAGAAATCACCATCATTAGGATTTTCCTGATCGTCAATAGATGAGCAAATAGTGTCTAAACAGTCTAAATATCTTTGGACTGATTTACTTTCTTTTTTGGTATTGGATCGATTAAATTCACCGATTGAGTTATTGAGTCCTTCATTGAGAACCATTTTGAGATCTTGATTAATGTCGGCTGGGATTTCTGCTGGAGGTAAAAATTCGCTTTTGAATTCCATTTTTGAAAAAATTAAATAATTAATGTCAGTATAGCAAGAATGATAGTTAGATAATAACCAATAAATAGACAATTACTTTAATTTATTTTGTAATTTACCTAAGAATGGGATATAATTAAATTCGACTTATGATACATGTCAGCAAAGGAGAAATATTACTAGAGAGTAGACCAAATATAGAATTTGAAAACGAAGGAGTTCTTAATCCTGCTTGTGTGGAAAAAGATGGGATAACTCATATGTTTTACCGGGCTGTCAGAAAAGGGAATTTTTCAACAATAGGTTATTGTCAAATAAAGGATGGAAAAGTTATTTATAGATCAGATAAACCAATTTTGGTTCCTGAATACCGATATGAAAGTCATGGACTAGAGGACCCTCGAGTAACGTATTTGGAAGGGAAATATTATTTACTATATACAGGTTATGATGGCAAAAATGCTTTGGTTGCTTATGCAGTAAGTAATGACTTAGTAAATTGGGAGAAAAAAGGGTTGATTAGCCCGCAGATTACTTACGATGAAGCCGAAGATCTTTTTAGAGATTCTGGGGTGGGAGAAAAATATATTTATTTTGAAAAAATATTTAGAAGAGATAGGGATGATAAGGTTTATTTATGGGAAAAAGATGCAATGTTATTCCCTCGGAAAATTAAGGGAAAGTATGCGCTGATACATCGAGTTCTGCCAGGAATTCAAATTTGTTATTTTAATGATTTTGAAGAATTAACTCAAAATTTTTGGAGAAAATATTTAAAAGATTTAAATACTTATTTAATTTTAAATCCTGAATATGCTCACGAAAACGCATATATAGGTGGAGGATGTGTTCCAATTGAAACAGATAAAGGGTGGGTTTTGATTTATCATTCAGTGGAAACTGATATTAATAAGGGTCAAATTTATCATGCATCAGTGGCTTTACTAGATAAAGATAATCCAAACAAAGTAATTAAGTCATTACCCCACCCTTTGTTTTCTCCAGAAAATGAATGGGAAAGAGATGGGGTGGTTAACAATGTAGTTTTCCCAACAGGAACATCATTTGATGGAAAGTATTTGTCTGTTTTTTATGGAGCTGCTGATAGCCGAATAGGTGTTAGAAAAATTATTTTAGCTGAATTATTAGAGGAGTTGTTAAAATGAAATCAAGAAAACCGATAAGAGTAATTTACGTATCGACTTATATCCCCCAAAAATGTGGGATAGCCACTTTTACAAAAGATGTAACAAGTGCGATTAATCTAATTAACCAAAAAGCATTAGCAGAGATAATGGTAGTGGTTAAAAAGAATGAAGAAATAGAATTCCCATGGGAAGTTAAACATAAAATTGAATTTTGTAACAAAGAATCTTATTTACAGGCAGCAGATTATATTAATAAATCGAGTTGTGATGTAGTTTTGATTGAACATGAATTCGGTATTTTTGGAGGTGAATGTGGAAATTATTTGCTTGATTTTTTGAAGGCAGTAAAAAAACCAAAAGTGATGACATGTCACACTTTGATTGAAGATCCTAATAATGAATGGGGAAAACTTTTTAATGAATTAGTAAAATATGTTGATGGATTGACGGTAATGACAAAGTTCAGTGCTAAAAAATTATCGGATATATATGGTTTCGATAAAAAAAATATTGCCGTTATCCCTCATGGAACCCCAGATATTGCTTATGGATCAACTGGTATATATAGAAAAAAGAAAAAATTAGAAGGTAGATTAGTGCTTGGAAATATTAATTTATTATCTGAACAAAAAGGAATTGATTATTCAATAGAAGCGGTGGCTAAAATAGCAAAAAAGTATCCAGAGGTGTTGTATTTAGTGATTGGTCAAACTCACCCTAATATATTAAAAAATGAAGGAGAAAAATATCGAAATAACCTTAAGAAGAAAATTAAAAAGTTAGGTATTGAAAAGAACGTAAAATTTATCAACAAATATATACCAATTGAAGAGCTTGTGGAATGGTTAAAAACAATTGATATTTATATAACGCCATATTTAGAAAAACAGCAATCATCTTCGGGAGCATTAGCTTATGCTGTTGGGGCTGGGAAGGTATGTATTTCTACGGGTTATTTGTATGCCAAAGAAATATTGGCTGAAGGGAGAGGGATTATTGTCCCTTTTAGGGATTCTGATGCTATAGCCAAAAAAGTGATTGAGGTTTGGGGAAACACGGAGAAAAGAAAAAAAATTCAAAGAAAGGCTTATGAATATGGTCGGTTCATGACTTGGCCAAGTGTGGCTTTGCAACACCTTGATTTTTTTAGTGAAGTTATCAAAAGACATGGAAATAAAAACAAAGGAGCAAATTGAGTTTCTGTCAAAAATAACCGATGAAGTAGGATTAATTGAGCATTGTATAGGTAATATTTTCGATTATGCTGAGGGGTGGTGTGTTGATGATAATGCGAGAGCACTACAAGTTTGTCTGAGACATAATTTTGGTGAATCAAAAAGATTGGCTGATATTTATTTTCGGTTTGTTAAGTCGGCTTGGATAGATGGCAAATTGTATAACGATTTAAATCAAGATCTGACTTGGAAAAAAGATTTTTTGATTAATGGAGAACACACAGGACGGCTATTGTTTACTTTGGGGGAGATGATTGATAATAAGGAAAACGAAGTTGAAGCAAAAATTTTTTTTGACGAAGTTTATTCGTTAGTTAAAAACAATCAGACAAAATTTGTGAGAGTAATATCCCAAACAATTTTGGGGCTGCAATATTACAGAAAAACAGAGATAGATTATTGGGCAGGACAAATATTAGAAATATATATTAAAAAAAAGACAAAAGGGTGGGCCTGGTTTGAAGATGAAATTTCTTATGATAACGGCAGAATACCAATGGCTTTGTTGGCGGCTTACAAAGTGACTGGTAAAAAAGAATATTTAAAAACAGCAATAGAATCTTTGGAGTTTTTGACTGAGCAGATTTTTAATAAAAATAAAGATTGTTTTTCGTTTCCAGGGAATAAAGGATGGGTTACTAAGGATGGCGTTAAAGCCGTATACGATCAACAACCAATTGAACCAGGATCAATGACTGAAGTGTATGTATTAGCATATAAAATAACCAAAAATAAAAAGTACAAAGATTTGGCGATGAAAGCTTTTGAGTGGTATTTTGGCAAAAATATTAGAAATGAAATGATGGTCAACAAAGTAAACGGCGGGGTTTATGATGGTTTAAATGACGATAAGGTAAATACCAACCAAGGCGCAGAATCAGTCTTGGCTTATTTGATTGCAGCTAAAGATTTGAAAGAGATTTTGTAGATCAACTATTTATACTAGAGATTTGTTGGTGGAGAGAAAGATTTTTTTCTGAAAGGGAGAAAAAATCCTGAGGATCAAATTGAGGAAAACGAGAACTAAGTAAGGCTGGAGAACAAATAGAAAGAACTGATTTTTGGGAAATCTCTTGTGGGGTGGTGTGGAGAGAAGATAAACTGACTAAAGCATGAGTTAATTCCATAGTTAGATCAACTAAATAACTGACACGATTGTAAACTCGATGCTGATCAATATGAGTTCCGATTTTGTCTCGGTTTAGTAAAACATAGGGTGATGAATTAAGATGAAAAACGCCAATGTCGGGATGTTGTTGGAAAAATCTTTTTGACTGTTCATTATCAACAAAAGAAATACTGTTATCGTGAGCAACCTGGACTATTTGTGAAAAATAATCCCGGCGTTGAGATTCTAAATCAGCAACATCGTCTGAAACAAAAATAAAATCGGGGTTAGGAAGATTAAATTGGTCTCTAAGTGATTGGTGTTGAGTAAGGATTTGATCAACTAATTTTTCTTTGTCTTGATGAGGATAAATCAAATTACTTTCATTCTGTTCTGGTGGATGAAAGGAAGAAATGTTTTTTTCAATCATTGTTTTAGTTAAGTTTAATAGTTTAGGTTATTTTAACTAATCTTGAAAGAGAAAGATAATTTTGAATTTTGGGGAAAATTATTTTAATGAAACTTAATTAATTTCAAATTATATTTGGCTGAGTTTAATTTGTTTCAATTCTTGTTGCCAACTAGCTTCAATTTTTTGCCAGATATTTTGGATGGAACACTTCCCTGCCCGTGAGCAGGATTTAGAAGAACCAAGACAATTAACCATAGCTTTGTTTTCGCCAAGGATTACAAGTAAATCGTAAAAACTTTTTTGAGACCATTGAGGGGCTAATTTATAGCCACCACTTTTTCCTTCTTGAGAAATGATTAGTCCTCCACTGACAAGAGACGTGGCTAATTTGGATAAAAAGCTGTAGGGTAAAACTAGTTTTTGCGAAGCTTCCTTGAGGGAGATAGTGATATCTGGATTTTTACTGAGATAGGAGATAAAGACGATTGAATATTCGACTTTTTTTGGGATAGTGATCATAAATTAATTAGAGAGTTTTTAATTTTTTTGATAGCTTCGAGACCGATATAGGCACAACGTTTACGAACACTAGTCAGTTCAATACCCATTTCTTTTTCAATTTCAGCTCCACTCATTT
>CAZNDF010000005.1:0-21306 GCA_964571775.1 uncultured Gammaproteobacteria bacterium
GTATTGCTGCTACTATTCTTGGTTTCTCCAAAAATATTTTAAAAAATTTTGATCCCAAAAACCTCGATTTGTGGCTAAATTATACCTGTGGTTGGGCAGAAAATGATGTTCTGTGTCAGTCAAATTTTACTGCCGAAAATATTTTAAACCGTTGGTCTGATTGGCAAAAATGGCTCAAAGAATTTAACAAAAGTCCCAATATTAACAAACGCCGCGCTAGTTTAGTTTTACTAACAAAATCTCTTCGTCAATCTGATGATCCTCGTCTTTCCAAGTTAGCTTTTTCTAATGTCGAAAGACTAAAAGGGGAGAAGGATATTTTAATTACCAAAGCTGTTTCCTGGATTCTTCGTTCCTTGGTCACTTTTCATAAAACAGAACTTTTGGATTATTTAGACAAAAATAAAGAATCATTACCCAAAATTGCCTACCGCGAAGCGCTTTCTAAAGCCCTCACTGGCCGCAAATATAACAACTCCAAAAAGCAAAAATAATTTTTTCTCTTGAAAAGCTTAGTATCGGCTTTCTATAAAAGTCAAAGCTGTCCCCATTGCATTTCCTCGTCCAGTGCGGCCGATTCTATGGATATAGTCTTCGTAATTATTTGGCTTATCGTAATTAATTACATGAGTAATATCGGCTACATCTAAACCTCTAGCCGCCACATCAGTTGCCACTAAAATATTGATTTGATTTTCTTTAAACATTCTCAAAACAGTTTGTCTTTTGTGTTGTGGTTTGTCTCCATGAAGTGATCCTGCCTTAAAACCATTATCGATTAAAGCATTAGATATTCTTTCAACAATCATTTTTGTTCCACCAAACACCAAAACTTTTTTAAAATCGGATTTAGCTAATAATTTCAACAACATTTCTTCTTTATTATTCCTAGTTACCATGACTACATTTTGTTCTACATGGTCAGAAGATTCTTGAGTTTTGACTGAAATCTTCACTGGATTATTTAAAAATGTATCCACTAAAGCTTCAATTTTTCGATCCATCGTGGCCGAGAAAAATAATGTTTGCCTCTCATCTGGAATTCTGTCAACAATATCTCGGATATCATTAATAAATCCCATATCTAACATTCGGTCAACTTCATCCAAAACCAGTGTATCCATTTGAGAAAAATTGATTACTCTTCTATCACCTAAGTCTTTAATTCTTCCTGGGGTTCCGACAATTATATGAGGATCTCGTCTAATTTCCATCACTTGTTCTCGCATAAATGCTCCACCTATAGCCAAAGTAATATAAACTTTCAAATCAAAAGTAAACGATCTGATTTCTTGTTTAATTTGTTGGGCTAATTCTCGAGTTGGAGCCATGATCAAAATTCTTTTTTGAGGATTTTTGACGATCATGTCGATTATAGGTAAAACGTAAGCAGCTGTTTTCCCGGTTCCTGTGTTAGCAATTCCCAAAATATCGTGTCCTTTCAAAATAGCTGGAATCGCCTCATCTTGAATTTGGGTTGGTTTAATATAACCTTTATTATCAATATTCTTTTGTAATATTTCTCCAAATCCAAATTCATTAAAATTGTGTTTTACTTCAACTTCTTCAATCTTGACTACTGGACAAGCTTTTTTGATAAATAAAGCTGGATTTATATCGCTTCCAAATTGTCGTGGTTTTCTTGATGGTCCGAATCGGCGATTTTGTCCGCCACCAAAACTTGGTCGGGAACTATTGGAATTTGCGTTTGATCTTTGAGAACCAAACTTTGGTCTTAAAGGAGCAGTATTTGATCTTGGAGCACTAAAATTTCTGAACTCTCCAGTTGATTGACTGTTTCTATCTCTACGTCCAAAAGACGCACGTTTATTGTTGTACATAATATTTTTTGAGTAGCAATGTCTTTTGGCCGTAACCAATAAGACTAACAATGCCCAAAAAATATTAATTTAACAAACAATTTATGCTTGGGCAGCTATTATCAATTTCTTCAATTGCTTAAATCAGTTTGTAGTCTATCATATCGATCTCTAATTGCAAATTAACCGCTAATTCTAATATTTACATAAAGTACCGCCTAGTTTTATAGAATAAATTAATTATAATTCCGACATATGCGCGAAATGTGCCCGAGTAAAGAAAATATTTGGATAAATTATGCCCGCCTGCATCAAAAACATCCTAGCTCAGATAGCGAGCCCAAAGTAAATTTCTATCGTGATAATTCTGAATTTATTAGGAGAAACTCCACAGATCATAACCCTGAAATGGCTGTAATTATCCCTGCTTTCAACGAATCAGCCTGTATCCCTAGAACTTTGGCTAGTATTAACTCTTCACTAGAAGGTCAAAGGAGTGTTACTGTAATTGTAGTTGACAATGCTTCTACTGATGAAACCTCTGAAATTGCCGCTGCTTTTGGTAGTCATGTTGTTCGTGAAACGAAAAAAGGTATTGGACATGCTAGACAAGCCGGATTAGAATCAGTCCCGTCATCAGTTAAATATGTTCTAACTACAGATGCGGATACTGTTGTTATTGGTAACTGGTTCGAATTACATCGACAAACATTAGCCAATCCAGACACTGTAGCTTGTTATGGATTAATTCGTTTTATCTCTGACACTCAACTTGGACCTATCGATAAACTCATGCTTTCAGGATATACTTTGGCCGCTAGTCTCGTCCATTCTATAAATAATCATCACAAATCATTTGTTTGTGGTGGCGCAAATATGGGCTACAAAAAAGAAGCTGCCGATATCTGTGGTGGCTACAATCGTAATTTAAGTCGAGGCGAAGATACAGACATTTTATCCCAGATGTCTAGCCTTGGTAAAATTTCTCAAAACAGTTCTGCTGTAATTACTTCTGCCAGAAGAATTATTGGAGAAGGCATTCTCAAGCACAGTCTAGATAGACTAAAAGACAATTTTTCAAGATATTCTGGGAAAAATCCTGTCTCGACAAACGATACTTATAAGGATTATCGATAATTTCTGCATAATCACCGATAAAACTAATTTAGGAGTTTATTAAAATAAACTCTTTAGTGTAAAATTAGTACATGTCTAACAAAGTTTACACAATTAAAATTGCTGGTCCAGCCGGTTTGGGTATTAAGTCTGTCGGGCAGCTATTCTCTAAAATTCTTATTGCTCATGGTTTTAATTTGGCTGATTACAGTGAATATCCTTCATTAGTTCGTGGTGGGCACAATACCTGTCAAATCAGTTTTTCTCAAGACAAAGTTTTTGCCCCTCATCGTCAGGTTGATATTTTCTTTTCTATTCTGGCTAATCATTGGCAACAGCATCAAAGTGAATTTACTCCAAAAACTTTGATTTTTTCCGAAGAAGAAATAGATCAAAAAGACCTCAAAAATGGTATTTTTTCTAATCTCCCTCTCAAAGTTTTAGCCAATGAAATCGGTAGCCCAATGGTTGTTAACACTATTAGTTTAGGAGTTGCTGCTTATCTTCTCGGTTTCGATATCAATCTTACTAAAACTATTGTTTGCGGTTTCTTCAAACAATTCAATGATCTTAATGCCCGAGCTATCCAATCTGGATTTGATTACGCTCAAACCAATTTTTCCAAACTTAAAATAGATCTAGATTTTAAAATCCCTACCAAAATCAATACCGATTTTTATGAAGGTAACGAAGCTTATGGTTGGGGATTTTTAGCTGGTGGTGGCAATTTTTATGTTGCTTACCCAATGACTCCAGCCACTGGCGCCATGCATTTTTTGGCTGCCAAACAAGAAGCCTTTCCAAATTTAAAAGTAATTCACGCTGAAGATGAAATTGGTGTTGCTAATATGGCTGTTGGTGCGGCTTTTGCTGGAGCTCGAGTTGCTACCGGCACTTCTGGTGGTGGTTTTGCTTTAATGAATGAAGCGGTCAGTCTTTGCGGCGTTGCTGAAATCGGTGTTGTCTATTATTTAGTTTCTCGTCCAGGTCCAGCCACTGGTATTCCTACTTATACTGCTCAAGCCGACTTACTTCATGCTATTTATTCCGGTCATGGTGAATTCCCTAAAGTTGTTATTGCCCCAGGTGATGTTGATGAATCCTTTGAAATGGGTTACCAATCACTCAATTTAGCCGCCAAACTTCAAACCCCAATTATCGTTTTAAGTGATAAATTTTTAGGCGAGTCCACTGCTAGTACCCAAGACTTAACTAAAATCAAAGTTAAAATTGACGAAGGTGACATAGAAACTCATCCAGAAGCTGATTTTGCTCGATACAAATTAACTACCAATGGCGTTTCTCCTCGGAGTATTCCAGGTACCAAAAATGGACAATTCTTAGCTAATAGTTATGAGCATGACGAATTTGGTTTCTCTATTGAAGATGCCGCTCTTTCTGTCAAAATGTCCCAAAAAAGACTTAACAAGAATAAATTAGCCATTAAGCTTGCTCCAAAAGCTAATTTTTTTGGCGACAAATCAGCCAAAAAACTGATTATTTCCTGGGGTTCAACCAAAGGGCCTATCTTAGAAGCTTTAAAAAATCTCAAAGATAGTTCTGATTATGCTTTCTTACAGATCAAAACCGTTTGGCCAATTAACCCTGACCTGAAGAAAATAATTGACGGCTTCAATGAAACAATTGTTATCGAAAATAATGGCACTGGTCAATTAGTCTCTATTTTAAAATCTCAATTCGATTTCAATCCTACCAAAATTCATCTTAAAAATGACGGGCGTCCTTTCTTCCCCGAAGAAATAGTTAATCTTTTAAATACTAAAAATTAATATGACTAATTATCGATCAAATATCGCTCCTACTTGGTGTCCTGGTTGTCATAACTATTTAGTTTTTGCGGCTCTCCAAAAAAACTTTACCGATCTAAAAATTGATTTAGATAACTTAATTATGAACTACGATATCGGCTGTAATGGTAATATGGCTGATTTTTTCAAAACCTATGGTTTTCACACCCTTCATGGCCGTTCTGTTGTCACTGCTATGGGTGAAAAATTAGCTAACCCCAACCTTTTTGTTTGTGTCACTGGTGGTGATGGCGGAATTTATGGCGAAGGATTAAATCATTTAGTCACTGCCGCTAGATCCAACATTAATATTAAAGTTTTTGTCGCTAATAATTTCCTTTACAGTCTAACCACTGGCCAAACTAGCCCGACCACTCCCAAAGGTGCTCGTACTAAATCAACTCCAACTGGTAATATTAATGAACCCCTTGATCCTGTTAAATTAATTAAATCTGTTAACTCTAACACTTTTGTTGAGTCTGTTGATGTCAAAGATATCCCTAAACTCAATGATACTATCAAAAGAGCCATGGAATTTCCTGGATTTGCCTTGGTTGATATTATCCAAGAGTGTGTCGCTTTTGGTAAACAACTTAAATAAATATGGTTTTCACTGATGATCAATTACCCAAAAATTGGGAAGAATTTAAACTGATGGCCGATTTTATAAAATCGACCCCCGTTGATAATCTTCGTTTTCCTGATGATCAGGCTTTTTATCGCAACTATCTTAATTTAGTCGACAAAGATACTCGTCTAAAAATACTTTTTAATACCTTTGATGGTAAATCAAGAATTATTTTAAGACCATCATTCCCTTATACTAATCTCATTAAATTTTTACCATTTGTTACCCACTATTGTCTTTGGAGCCGTGATGGTGAAATAAGTCCTTCAGAAGTAGAACAAGAAATAAAATCTAGATTCCCTCAAAAAGACTATTTCTGGTTTGAAAACGATCCTATTGTCAAATCTATCCCTGAAGTTTGGCATTGTCACATTTTTGTCAAAGAAAAATAGCTACTTTTTTACCGCCAATATTGCCATAAACATTGGTATTTCTGCTCTGGCTCTGTCTTCCATTTTAGCCTTAGACCCGGTACTTTTCTTATCACTAACCCATTCTTCGATTCTTTCAATCATAAACCCATTCTCGTTTAAAACCTGGCTGTATTTTGACAGGGGAGTATGGAATGACCAAGTCATTTCTGAATCCTGGAATTTCCCTGGATTAGTCGCAATCGGTATTTCCAATTCACTCATATATCGATCCACTCTTCGATATTGAGTCTTGTTTTGCTCATCCATTCCCCAAGAAGTTTGACGGGGAATTCTAAACATTGGATGGTTTAACACCATCAGAAATCTGCCACCACTTTTCAAATGTCTTTGAGCGTTAAATATCACTCCCTCAAAATTCCTAATATTTTGTAATGCCAAAATTATTGCCACTAAATCAAAATGATCTTCTGCAACCGATAAAGTCTTGCTTGCATCGGCTACCATAAACTGGTGTTTCCTGTTTTGGCTTTTCTTTTTAGCCTCTTCAATTAAGCTTCTCGCGATATCTACTCCTAAATATTCGGTGTTTGGGTTAATTTGTCTTTCAAAAATACCCTGACCACAGGCCAAATCAAGTACAGAATCTAATTTATTAAAATCAATTATTTTTTTCAAGTTAGGGAAAATTACTGACTGATGAAAATAATGACCTTCATCACCGACAATCTTGTTATACCATTGACTGGATTTTTCCCATGATGTATTTTGCATGGCCCAAGTTTATCATCTTAAACTCTCGGCAACAAAATTCCAATTGACAGCTTCCCACCATTTTTCTACAAAACCAGCTCGATTATTTAAATAGTCCAAATAATAAGCATGCTCCCACACATCCAAAACCAATACTGGTTTCCATCCATTTAACCCCAATAAATTATGTTTTTCAACTTGACCAATCATTAAATTTTTATCCTTATCTTGCCACAAAACTGCCCAACCACTACCTTCAGTCGTTACTGCAGCGCTACTAAATTCTTTTTTAAAACTTTCCCATGAACCAAAATTTTCTTCAATCTTTTTCATCACTTCTTCACCTGGTTTATTTTCCTGGTTTGGTTTCTGCATTCCCAACCAAAATAATTCGTGTAGTAAAACTCCATTGTAATTAAAGTTCCAATCTCTAAGCACTTCTCTAGTATTTATTTCCAGCTCACCGCTTCTTGATTTCTCTAATTTTTCCAAAGCTGCATTAGCCGCATTCACATAAGCCGCTTGGTGTTTATCGTGATGCAATTCCACAATCTTTTGGGAAATTACTCCTTCAAGTTCATTATAAGCGTAGGGAAGTTGGGATAAAACTAGTTTTTGCATATGTAATTAATCATACCAAATCTCCATGGATTTTATTCGGGTTATAATACATCAATGATTATTATAAAAACCAGCCAACAAATCGAAGGAATCAGAAAATCCTCTCATTTGGCTGCTCAAACTTTACATTATCTGTCTGATTATGTAAAAGTTGGTATTTCAACTGATGAACTCAACAATATTGCTCATAAATATATTGTCGATCACCATGCTATCCCTGCACCATTAAATTATGGTGGTTTCCCCAAAAGTATCTGTACCTCTATTAACAATGTCGTTTGTCATGGAATTCCTTCAAAGAACGAAATTTTAAAAGAAGGGGACATAATTAATCTTGACATTACTACTATTCTCAATGGTTTTTATGGCGACACTTCAGCTACCTTACCTGTTGGAAAAATTTCTCAAACTGCTAAAACTCTTATTGAAGTCACCAAAAAATCACTTAGTCTTTCCATTGATTACCTTAAACCAGGCAGAATTTTAAATGATTGTGTTGGTAAAATAATTCAGCCTTATGTAGAAAAATTTGGTTTCAGTGTTGTTAAGGAATTAGGCGGGCATGGAGTTGGTATTAAATTTCACGAAGATCCTTTTGTCTACCATTTTGATTATCCCAAAGACAAAATAGTTCTCAAACCAGGGATGATCTTTACTATTGAGCCAATGGTCAATGGTTCTCAAAATCCTCAAGTTACCCTAGATCAACATGATTCTTGGACAGTTAGAACTTTTGATAATTCTCTTTCTGCCCAATTTGAACACACTATTTTAATCACTCCCACCGGTCACGAAATTTTAACCATTTAACAACGTCATTGCGAGCGTAAGCGAAGCAATCTCGTTAGTATTATTATCAGTTATACTAATCTATGATCCTACTCGATGGCAAAAACACCTCTCAAAAGATTCTTGATTCTTTAAAACAAGAAATTATCCAAAATAATTTATCTCCCAAACTTGACATTATTTTAGTTGGGGATGATTCTTCTAGTCAAAAATACGTTGAACTAAAACAAAAAAAGGCTGAGTCTATTGGAATTGGTGGTCAAATTCATAGGTTACCCCAAACTTCTACTACTAGTGAGGTTCTTTCTTTAATTAGCCAACTAAATAATGATCCATCAGTTACTGGCCTCATGGTTCAACTTCCTCTTCCCAAACAAATTAATACTGAACAAGTTCTGCTTTCAATCAAGCCCAGTAAAGATGCTGATGGACTTAATCCTATTAATTTAGCTCTTCTTTTCCAAAAAAATTCTTTAGCTATTTCATCTGCTACTTCTTTAGGAATTATTAAATTGATAGAAGAATACAATCTTGATGTTAGCGGTAAAAACGCGGTAATAATTGGTCGCAGTCCAGACGTTAGTTTGCCGCTTTTTGCCCAGCTTATGGCAAAAAATTGTACTGTTACTATTTGTCATTCTTATACCCAAGATATGGCCAAAATTACTTCAATGGCTGATATTCTCATTTCCTCTGTGGGTAAACCAAAATTTTTAGGCGCCGAATTTATCAAAAAAGATGCTGTCATTATTGACGTTGGTTATGCTATTGATCCAATTACAGGTAAAACCAGCGGCGACTTTGATTTTGAAGCTATTCAAGATTTGGTTGGTTATATTACCCCAGTTCCCGGTGGTGTTGGGCCTATGACTGTCGCTTCACTTCTTTTTAATACTGTTTCTATCGCCAAAAACAAACTTTCAGTTTTATAAAACCTGTAAACTTGATAAACTAGGGCATATGAGAATTCAACTTTACGACAGGGGATTACCCAAAGGTCAAAAATTATTTGCTGATCTAGAATCTGTTTGCCAGCGAATGCAAATCGATTATGACCCAGAATATATCAAAGACATGTCACGAGTTTATAGTATGGGTCTTCAAGGGAGTACTGTTTTGCTTATCGATGGGGAAGTAGTCTTTATTGATAAATACCCAAATCAAAAAGAATTAGAAATTATTATTCAGGAATATGTTTAAAACCATTCACCAATTTCTCAAAAAAAGAAGTCGACTCACTACAGTTTTAGAATTTACTGCTGTTATTGCTATTTGGTGGGGAGTTTGGGGAATTTTTGATCTATTTATTCCCCCAGAAAACAAACTTTTTAGTTATCTGATTTCTATTTTTTTAGGATTTTTTATTATCTATATTGTTGGTAGTGAATTAGACAATCTTAAATAGTCTTTTAGCATTGTCATCAATTATTTTCTCTGTTACCTCCAAACTCATTTCCCAAATTTCTGATATTTTTTGATACACATATTTTATATACTCTGGACAATTTTTTTCTCCTCGATGGGGAACTGGAGTCAAATAAGGGGAGTCTGTTTCCAAAATCAGTCTGTCTTTAGGTATATTTTTTACAACTTCTTCCAATCCAACTTCATAAGTTAGATTTCCGTCAATCCCAAAATACCATTCACCAGGCAATTCCAAAAACTTTTTAATTCTTTTTTTTCCACCACTATAACAATGAATTACTCCACGTAAATTGTTGTATTCTCGCAAAATTTCCAAAGTTTCATCGCTAGCTTGCCGGCTGTGAACAATTAAGGCTCGGCTTACATTTTGCGACATTACTATTTGTTTTCTGAAGAGTTCAATCTGCCTTTTTTTATCTGATTCATTCACCTCATCAGTAAACTCTAACCCGCATTCTCCAATTGCCACTACCCTATCGTCAAACATTTTTTCCAGGGCCTCAAAACTATTACTAATCTCTTGTGGATGGATCCCAATTGCTGGCAATAATTTTTTATTTATTTTTGATAATTCCAAATTATCTTGAGAATCTTGCAAACAGCTCGCCGCCAACACCACGTAATCTAACCCTTTGATTTTTATTTCTTCACTAAACCGAGAAGACAAATGCGCATGTGTGTCAATCATTAGATTCTAGGAAATAATGGTTTTTCTAAAGGTTTAATTTCTCTAGCAAAAACTTCCAGAATCCTTTTGGATATTTCCGGCATAATAGACCGAAGATTTAATGCTGCATTTCTAAGATTAAAAACAGCATTCAATAATACTTCTTTTCTCTTTGGATCATTTTTATTTAACTTCCATGGAGTTTCTTGGTTCAACAAATTATTGGTTTTATCCACGTATTCACTAAACACCCAATTCAATGCTTCATCAAATCTAAAATTATCAATTAACTTTACAACTTCGCCATCAATAGAAACATTTTCAAAAACACCAAAATCTAACTCTTCAGCCAACTTTGCTACTCTTGATACCAAATTCCCTAAATTATTAGCCAAATCAGCATTATATCTTTCCTTAAACCTTTCAATACCAACATCACTATCGTTTTCAGTAGGGAAAGATCTAGCAATCAAATATCTAGCCCCATCAACTCCAAACAATTCTATTAATTGGCCAGGGGATATTACATTTCCCAACGATTTAGACATCTTTTGTCCGTCAATCATATAAAAACTATGAATATAAACTTTTTTAGGTAATTGTTCTACGCTAAACCCTGCTGATAACAACATTGCTTGCCAAATTACCGTGTGAAACCACAAAATTTCTTTTCCGATCAAGTGAACATTTGCCGGCCAAAAATCTTTTTTTCCTTCAACAAATTGAGTGGCTGAATAATAATTAATCAATGCATCAAACCAAACATAAACTGTTTGTTTAGTATCCCATGGCACACTTATCCCCCACTCTACATTTTCTCGAGACAACGAAATATCTCTAACACCTGCCTTTAATTTTGCCAAAATTTCCGATCTTTTCCCTTCTGGGAAAATATAATTAGTTTCTTTATTTTCAATTAACTCGATTAATTTTGGAACATATTTACTTAATCTAAAAAACCAGTTTTCTTCAGATTTTCGTACTGTTTTTTCTGGTGGGTGAAGTGGACAATGGCCATCAACCAATTCTGTCTCTGTCAAAAATTTCTCGCAACCAATACAATACCAACCTTCGTACTTATCTTTATAAGCATCACCGTTGTCGTAAATTTTTTGGAGTAGTTCTTGAACGACTTTTTCATGACTAGGGTTAGTTGTTCTAATAAAATAATCAAAACCAATATTTAGATTCTTCCAAGCTTCTTCAAAGCGGGGAGAAATCTTATCACAATAATCAATTGGTTTTAAATTTTCTTTAGCCGCTGATTCGGCTACTTTCTGGCCATGTTCATCAGTTCCAGTCAAGAAAAAAACCTCATCTTCACAGATTTTGTGAGTTCTAGCCACAATGTCAGCCGCTACAGTTGTACAGGTATGGCCAATATGGGGGATATCGTTAATGTAATAAATTGGGGTTGTAATAAAAAATTTATTCATAATTATCTAAGTAAAATATAACAGAAACAAAAAAGAGTATCTTTCGATACTCTTTTATATGCCACATTATTTGAGTGAAACTCAAACGCAGTGGCTATTACATTTTTTTAGTAATTTTTGACTTTGCCTTTGAGCTAGTTACTTTTTTATTTACTTTTTTAGATTTAACAACAGCTTTAGTAGCTTCACCAGATTTAAGCTGTTTGGCAAATTTTGCTTTCAATCTAGAACTTTTATTTTTATGATAAAGTCCCTTCTTTACAGCTCTATCAACTATTGAAACAGCCTCTTTAAAAGACTCAGCAGTTGGCTTAGCCAAGAAACTTTTAATGGTTAATTTTATTTTGTTTTTAAACAAAACATTTTCCTTGTTATTTTTCAAGGACTTTCTTAAAGATTTTTTTGCAGATAAACTTATTGGCATGAGAGATATTCTATCTTATATACCAAACATTTACAAGAATCTATAATACACTTATGAATCTGGTCGAGAAAATTCATCATTTTAGCCAAAAAAAACAGCACACTATTTTGTCTGCTTCCTTAGTCTTAGGGATCACTTTCGGCTTATCCGCCATCTTAGGTTTTTTAAGAAGTCGTTTCCTATATGCTGCCTTCTTTAAATGTTGCGTTGCTCAACTTGATGTTTATAACGCCGCTTTTCGTCTCCCTGATCTTATTTTTAAACTCTTAGTCACAGGTGCTTTGTCTGCTTCGTTTATTCCTGTTTTTTCAGGTCTCCTTCAAAAGGATGAAAAAAAAGCCCATCAAGTGGCTTCAAGTGTCATCAATATTCTTCTCATTGTTTTCTTTCTCGCCTCAATTGTCGTTTTAATTTTTACCCGACCTTTAACCAATATTATTGCTGGTGGCTTTTCTCTAGAACAAATAGATTTGATGGTCAACTTAACCAGAATCCTTCTTTTAGCTCAAATTTTCTTTTTAGCCAGCAACTTTATCACTGCTATTTTACAGGTCAACCAAATCTTTATTATTCCTGCCATCTCCCCTATTATTTACAATGTTTTTATTATTATTAGTATTTTTACCCTAGCTCCTGCCTTCGGTATTTACGGAGTAGTCTATGGTGCTGTTATCGGCGCTTTTTTTCATCTAGCTATTCAGATCCCTACGGTTCGCCGACAGGGGTTTAAATATACTTTTTCTATTAACCCTCACCTCACCGGTGTCAAAGAAGTTTTCCGTCTTATGATTCCTCGTAGTTTGTCTTTAGGTCTAGGCGAAATAGAAAATACTGTCACTTTATTTTTTGCTAGCACTCTTTCTGCTGGATCAATCTCACTTCTTAACTTAGCTCTTCAGTTGATGTATCTGCCTAGTCGTATCTTTGGAACCACAGTTGGGCAAGCATCTCTCCCTCTTTTATCAAAAAACATCGCCAGAAATGAATTAGACAATTTCCGTACCACCGTTAATAAAATTTTGCTCCAAAGTCTGTTTATTGCTCTTCCTGTCACTGTTTTAATTTTAGTTCAAAGATTAGCTATCGTTCGTCTTCTTTTTGGATCACAGAATTTTCCTTGGTCAGCAACTTTAACTACGGCTAAAATTTTAGCTTTTTTGACCCCAGCTATAGTTTGCCAAGCTATCACTCAAATTCTAATCAGGTCTTTCTATGCTCTTCATAATACTAAAATTCCTTTCAAAGTCTCTTTTATCTCTTTGATTAGTAATATTACTACTAGTTTTATCTTAGTAAATTTCACCGGTTTAGGAATTATTGGTCTAGCTATTAGTTCTACTATTGGCAATATTACTCAAATGTTGGGTTTATTTTATTTCTTTGTCAAAATTGTTGATGGCTTTGACTGGGTATCTACCCTCAAAAAAATCAATAAAATCCTTTTAGCCTCTCTTAGTATGGGAATTTCCTCTTGGATTGGTCTCAAATTCCTCGATCTTTTTATTCTCGATACTACTAGAACTTTACCTTTAGCTATTGTTTTTGGACTCTCTAGTTTTTTTGGGTTAATTGTCTATTTTTTTGTTGCCAACTTCGTTGGTGTTGATGAAGTTAAAGACTACCAAAAGTATCTTCTAAAACTTAAAAATTTCGTCATCAGGCAGAGATAATCGTTAACCTGTTTTATAGTTGTTTTATTTCAATAAATAGTCATATATACTGAATATATGGCTAACAAAAAAGAGCTATCTCTTTTGCCGGATACAGAAAATCCGAATTCGTTTAGTGCTCGATTGATCAAGTGGCTAACTACTGTTGGACGATGGGTCATAGTATTAACAGAATTAGTGGTAGTATCGGCATTTATATCCAGATTTTGGCTTGACCGAAAAAATTCTGACCTATCAGAAACAATTCGTCAACAACAATCAATTCTCGAGAGTACTCAAAGTTTTGAAAAAGAATTCAACTCCTTCCAGCAACGCCTAAAATTTATTCGTGATTTTTATGCCAACAATCTTAATTACGATCAAAAAATAGATATTCTTATCAATAGCACTCCCCAAGATTTAATCTACAAAAATTTATCTTTAAAACAAGAAAAAGGTGGCGAGGTTAGCGCTACTGCCTCTCTAATGGCTTTTAGTGAAGACTCTATTGTTAACTTTATTACCAACCTTATGCTTAACCCAGACATCGAAACAGTCAAAATTAATCAAATTGAGAAAAAGTCTCAGGAAAATAATTATTCTATTTCATTTACCGTTACTTTTAAAAATTCTAAAGCCAAATCATGATCGAAAAAACCACTTGGTTTCAACTTCAACCACTCTATCGCTATATTCGGCAACAGACTGAGAATCAAAAATTCTTAAAATATTTAGAGATAGGCAGTACTTTTTCTTTAATTGCTATTTTCTTATTCTCAGCGATAGCCCCGACTGCCTCAGCTATTTCATCTTTGGTAGGCGAAATCAAATCAAAAGAACTAACCACCAAGAATATGAAACAAAAAATCAACAATATCTTGTTAGCTCAACAGGATTATTCCGCCGTCCAAGAAAAATATCAGATATTAGAATCAAGTTATCCAACTTCCCAAGAATTTTATAATTCTGCCTCTGCTTTTTCTTCTATCTCCAAAGAAACATCTTCTTATATAAAACAACTAAAATTCAATCTTAGTGATGAAACAAATCCAAACAAAGGAGACCCTCTTTCTTTTGGTGTCAATCTCTCTACTGAGGGGTCCTACTCGTCTGTTTTAGATGTAATCAAAAAAATTTCCAATGGTCGCCGCCTTGTAAATATCAACTCTATTCAGCTTACTCAATCAGCTGTTGATGGTAATAAAGTTCTTAATCCTACTAACATTAGTTTAAGTTTATCTACTAATTTATTTTATCTTCCTATCAACTCAGATGAAAAAAACTAAATTATCTTTCTATTTTATTTTCATCGCCTTTTCTAGTTTTATTGCTATTTTTTTGGCTATCGTTCAAAAAAGCTACACCAATCTCATGTCTCCCATCAAGGAAGTTGAATCAAACAAGCTGTTAACCCCAATTAACCCAGACTTAAATGTCGATATTATTAAAGATATCGAAAGTCGACCTGAACACATCGATACTGGCGGTTTAAATTTTATCATTAGCAGTCCCAATACTAGTTCATCACCATCAACTCAAAGTGCTAATTAGTTTATGATTTCAGAAAAGCGTATTCCCACTATTCTGGGATTAATTCTACTTTTAGGTACTATTTATCTTGGTTCAACTTTAGTTGGAAAAAAAACCAACACTTTTACTAAAGCTAGCGGTGATTGTGAACCTGTTAATCCACAAATAACCAACATTACTTACAATACCGCCTCTATTTCATTTACTACTTCGTCAGATTGTTTAGCCACCATCAATCTTTCTAATCGTACTTTTACCGATACAAAGGACAAAGGAACTATTCATTATTTTGAAATCGTTGCTCTAGAAGAATCCAAAGCCTATGATTTTGCTGTAATTAGCGGTGGTAAAAACTTTTCATCTGACAGTTTTAATTTCAAAACTGCCAAAAAACCAGCCAAAAACATTCCTACTTCAAATTTAGCCTGGGGACGAGTTTTAAATCCAGACAATTCTCCTGCTACTAATGCCGTTGTTTATTTTAATATTCCCGGAGCGTCAGCTTTATCTGCTTTAGTTACCACTTCAGGTAATTGGAATATTGCTTTGTCTACAAGTTTCAATGAATCCCTTAGCGATTGGTTTACTCCATCAGGTAATATCGAAGAAAATATCACCGTCATTTCTCCTGGTCAACCTCAAACACAAATTGTCAGTAACACTTCTCACAACAATCCTGTCCCTGACATCATCATTGGTCAAAATAATTTTTCCGCTCCAAATAAAACCATAACCGATGAATCTACCACTAGTCTTCTTGACGGTAATTTTGATTTAAGTAACGATTCTTCTCTAAGTATCACTAATCCTAAAAATAACGAAAACATCTCTAATAAACGTCCTGATTTCTTTGGTACTGCCAAGTCAGAGTCAACACTTAAAGTTAAAATCGAATCCCCAGTAGTTATCAACGATGAAGTTAAAGTTGAAAGCGATGGGAGTTGGAATTGGTCTCCTCAACAAGATTTAACACCAGGGGAGCATACTATCACTGTTACTGACGAAAATAACAAAACAGTTAGTCACAAATTTATTGTTTTGGCGGCTGAATCCCAAACTTCTTTTACTGCCTCTTCATCTGCAGTAACTGTAACTCCAACTTCTGCTCCAACCAAAACTCCTACGCCTACTATTCAGCCAACAAAGACACCTATCCCAACTCAAATACCGGCAGTTAACCCCAGCACTTCTTCTGGAATTCCTAAAACTGGTAATCTTTTACCTACAGTTATGCTAATGTTTTTATCCTTTGTCTCCATAACTTTTGCCTTTGTTTATTACAAAAAAAGTTAATTATTGTTAACATACGTTATGTTTTACAAAAATAACATTAAGTTAAAAGCTATTTTTGAAGCTTTACGTCCAGTTCAGTGGATTAAGAATCTTAATTTATTTGCCGCGGTTATCTTAAATGGTCAGCTATTTAACCCTTCCTTGTTCTTAAAAAGTTTTTGGGCTTTTATTGTTTTTTGTCTTTTGTCTTCGTCTTCCTATCTTCTCAATGATACTGTTGATGTTGTCAAAGATCGTCTTCACCCAGTCAAGAAAAACCGACCAATTGCCAGAGGGGATTTATCTCAAGCTTCAGCCATATTTATTGCTCTTGTTTTATTTTTCCTTGGGCTATTCATTGCCGTTTTTATCAATCAAGGTTTCTTTTTAATATCCCTAGTCTTTATTCTACTTCAGTACACTTATTCTCTTTTCCTCAAGAAAAAAGCAGTTATTGATATTATTGGAATTGCCTTTTTCTTTATTCTCCGAGCCTATGCTGGTGAATTAGCCACTGGCTATCATTTGCCGGTTTGGATTATGTTGGCAGTTATTTTCCTCTCTTTATTTTTGGCTAGCGGAAAGCGCCGCAGTGAACTTAGTAATACTGGTACTAAAACCAGGAGCGCTCTTACTGGTTATAGTAAAAATCTTCTCAATTTTTATACCACTATGTTTGCTGTTTGTACTTTAATTGCTTATGCTATGTTTACCTTTTTTGAAGAACCAATTATTTTTAATGGACTAATCCATAATTTTTTACTTGAGAATTACCCCAATGCTTTGGGAAGAAAATGGTATATGATTACCCTCTTGCCGGTGATTTTTGGTATTATGCGTTACGGTCAAATAATCTTTGAAATGCAGGAAGGTGAACGTCCTGAAAGGGTAATTGCTACCGATATTCCTTTGCTTATGGCAATCCTTATGTGGGGTCTAGCAATGATCACCATTATCTATGTTATTTAAAAAAAGATTTTTTGTTTTCCTAATTTTCTTTATCTCAATTTTATTGACCCGTTTTTTAGGTATCAATTGGGGGCAAACATTTGCTTTTCACCCAGATGAAAACAATATGGTTTCATCTGTTTTACAAATGAACTCCCAAAATCTCAACCCTAATTTTTTTGCTTACGGTCAATTCCCTTTATATCTAACTTACTTCACTACTCCAGTACATGATTTCCAGACCATTACCTTAACCCTCCGTTTTTGGTCAGCCATTTTTTCCTGTCTTTCTCTTTATTTCTTTTATCTAATTGGTCTAAAAATTTTTGAATCTCAAAAACAAACCTTTATCTTTATTCTTTTACTTATTTTTACTCCAGGGCTTATTCAAACAGCTCACTTTGGGACCACTGAATCAATTTTGATTTTTGTCTTTGCCGCTAATATTTTTTTATCTTTTAAAATATACGACTCTCCTAAAAAAATAATTTATTTATTTATTTCTGGTTTAATTTCTGGAATTGGTTTGGCTAGTAAAATCTCTTCACTAATCTTAACTTTTCCTATTTTTTTAAGTTTATTTTTTCTTCTTTTAAAAAAAACTAATCTTTGGAGAATCATTTCTTACTCAACTTTATTCCTTTTATTCTCTATTTTGATTGGAATTATTTTTTCGCCATATAGTTTAATTAACTTTCCAGAATTTTTGTCTTCAATGAAGTATGAAATCGGTGTCGCCAGTGGCCAAATACCGGTATTTTATACTCGTCAGTTTATTGATACGCTTCCTTATATTTTTCAATTCCAAAAAATTTTCCCCTATACCAATGGTCTTTTTGTTTACATTTTTGGAATTTTAGGTTTTGTTTCTCTAACCAAATCTTTTTTTAAAAAACACAAGTCTAATCCCTATTTATTATTAATTCTATTTTCTTCTTTGGTTTATTTTATTTATCAAGGTCAGCTTTTTGTTAAATGGACCCGATTTATGGCACCAATCTTTTTTATATTTCCTTTTCTGTCAATTTTTTTAATTCAAAAAATCAAAAATAAAATTTTAATTTATTTATTTATCCTTTTATCTATCGCTCCTGGCGTTTATTTTTTAAAAACCTATTTTTATCAAGATACTCGGATTCAGGCCACCGAATGGATCAACCAAAACATTTCTCAAAATAATTGTGCCCTTTCCGAATCAGGAAACGTCATTAATCTTCCGTTGTACAAATCAAATATTAATGTTGTCAATTTCGATTTTTATAATTTAGACGAAAGTCTATCTCTTCCTCGTGAACTAGAAAAAACGATCAATAACTGTAATTATATTTTTGTTCCTTCACGTCGGGTTTTTAAAAATCAAAACAATCCTCATTTCCCTCAATCACAACAATATTACCAATCTCTTTTCTCTGGAGATCTTGATTTTAATCAAATCAAAAAATTTTCTCTTTCGAATAGTCTTTTTTTAAATTCCGAAAACGCCGAGGAAACCTGGTCTGTCTTTGATAGTCCTGTAGTTAGAATTTATTCTCGCCACTATGAAAATTAATTCAAAAACTAAATTAATTTTGTGGTTAATCATACTTTTTGGTTTATTTATTCGTTTGATTGGTATCAATTGGGACCAAGGTCAACACCTTCACCCTGACGAAAGATTCTTAACTATGGTTTTGACAGATATTAAGATGCCAACTTCTTTACCCGAATACCTTAATCCGCAAATATCACCGATTAACCCTTATAATCACAATTTTCCATTTTTTGTTTATGGCTCACTCCCAATAAACTTGATTAAGTTAGTTGGGGAGACATTAAATCTTACTAGTTACGATCAAATTTATCTTGTTGGCCGAGTTGTTACTATTTTGTTAGATGTCGCCATAATTTTTTTGATTTTTTGGGTTTGTCATCATATTTTTAATAACAAGACTGGGGTTATTGCTTCATTTTTCTACTCTATTTCTGTTCTTCCAATTCAACTTTCTCATTTTTACACCGTTGACCCATTTCTTAATTTTTTTATCTTTCTATCTTTTTATTTCTTAATTATATTAGCCGATCACCGTCATACTTTCCCCAAAGTTTTTTTATTATCATTGTCTTTTAGTGCTGCTTTGGCCTGTAAAATTTCTGCTGTTTATTTTGGCCCTGTTATTCTAATTTATTTTATTTTTCTCTTCAAGAAAAATTTTAGATTTTTCTTCAGTTACGGTTTTGTTTTTGTAATTTTTACTTTATTATTTTTTCGGTTTAACCAACCCCAGGCCTTTTCGACTGGCAGCTTTTTAAATTGGATTCCAAACCCTCAATTTATTAATAATCTCCAGGAACTTAAAAGTTTTGATGATAACCCCTATTATCCTCCATCAATTCAATGGTTAAAAACTATTCCTATCATCGCTCCTCTAAAAAACATTACTTTGTGGGGCTTAGGTATACCACTGTCTTTATTCTTTATTGGATCGCTCCCTTTCTCGATTTATTTTTTGTTTAAAAAGAAAATTAAGAAAAATTTTAATCTTTTTATTATTACTTTTTGGATTTTATCTTTGTTAATAATTCAAGGTATTCAGTTTGTTACTACCCTTCGATATTTTCTCTTTATATTTCCATTTATCTCTATTATCTCTGCTTTTTTTATCAACTATTTAATCAATAGAGTTAATCTTCTCAAGACCAAAAATATCATTTTTATTTCCATCTTAGTCCTCTTAATTTATCCTTTATCATTTATGTCTATTTTTTTAAAAAACCATTCTCGAGTAGCTGCCTCCAATTGGATTTATCAAAACGTCCCTTCTGGTTCAGTTATTGCTACCGAATATTGGGATGATGCTTTGCCTTTATCTGTTGGTAATAGTCTTTCTTATCAGTACCAATATCAAGATCTTCATGTTGCCGATATTGAAGATGAAAACAAGATAAATACTCTCAAAAATCAAATTGAAAATTCAGATTACATCATTCTTTCTTCAAACCGCTTTTATCTTCCTATTCCTCAAAACTCAGATATTTTCCCTGCCACTGCCAAATACTACGAGTCTCTTTTCAATGGGTCTCTTGGATTCCAAAAAGTTGCTGAATTCACTTCTTATCCATGTTTTCCGCCAATAGGTAAACCACTATTTTGTCTAGACGACACTTCTTCAGAAGAAGCCTTCACTGTCTATGACCACCCTAAAGTTTTAATTTTTAAAAAAATTAAAACCGTATCGACTTTCTAAACAATTTTTCGTAGCTATCAATACTGTTTTGATAATTAAATATCTTTATTTTTTCCTTACCTTCTTCCTGAAAATATTTCTTCCCTTTTTTTAGAACTTCTTCTAACTTTTCCGCCAAATCTGTTTCATCTTTATTTTTAAATAGCTTTCCCATTCCTGTCTCCAAAACGGGAACTCTCATTCCTGGTAAATCAGTTGCTACAGCCGGTATCCCACATTTCATTGCTTCAATTTGCACCCAGCCAAAAGATTCCAAAATATCATCACTTGGCAAAACCAGTAAATCAATCTTTTTATAAAAACTTGACAAATATTCCCTTTCAATATTACCCAAAAAGACAAACTTTTCCTTCAAAATCTCATTGTATTTTTCTTGTAAATATTCATAATAAGTTTCACCAATTATCTTTACTGGTCCGGCCATTAAAATTACATAATTTTTAGCCCCTATTTTTCGATCCAAAATTTTGGTTGATTTTATTAGTAATTCAATTCCTTTTTGTTTGGCAATACGACCACAAAAACCAATTATATATTTTTTATTCTTTATTAATTTATTAATCTTGGTCTCCAAAATTTTATTTTCTTTTTGTTCAAATTTAATAGGTGGATAGATTGCCTTTATTTTTCTCGAAAAATTTTTTAATAAGTAAGAATGATTGGCATAATCTGTAGTGTAGGGAATTAGTCCGTCAGCCAATATTGCCGCCAAATATTGGCAAACAAAAACTCCACTATCAATCAATTTATTTTTCCATCCTTTCCAAAAACTCAAATCGGTATGATGAGTTAAAAATATTTTTTTACCCAAAAATTTAGTCCATA
>CAZNDF010000006.1:0-15276 GCA_964571775.1 uncultured Gammaproteobacteria bacterium
AAAAAACAAAATTTCGTCATTGCGAGGAACAGTTACAAAAGTGACGAAGCAATCTCATTGAGATTGCCACGGCCTGCGGCCTCGCAATGACGTGTGATTTTAAGGAAAGAGAAAAATACGCGCTACGTCTCTACAACTATCAAAATTATTTATATTGGAATTATTATTGATATCTAGCCACAAATCGGAAGGTTTTGTTTGGTGGACCCCAACTGTTGATTGATTCGCGATATTCTTCGCCAAAAACTTGGCCGGCATATTCTTGATTAAAACAAAAAGCAGTTGGTCTCATGTAGTGGTAGCTGTCTTGGTTATCGCGGCGAAAAAGATTACCTGGAGCTAGGGAAATACCATTAAATACAATTGTTTCAAGATTGATCATCATTGGTTTTACATCCTGATGACCAGTCCCTGATTTAAGGTATTTTTTGCCATTAACTTCAACAATATAGTGGGTGGATTCGTTAACTGATGATGAAAAATAGGTTTCTAGATCTTTACACGTTCCGGTTTTAAAAGAGATCTCAGATTGAGAAACGGGAAGATCAGAAGTTGATTGGCGTTGAGAGATTTGTTTAAGAGTATTGATCAAAAGTGCTGCGGCGGGGTCTTTGGGGGTTTCTAGAGAGTTTATTTTAGAGATAAGCTGATCTTCATTGTCAATATCGGTGGAGAAGAAGGTAGAGAGAGGTCGGTTAGGATCAGTGACTAATTTAGCAATTTCTCGACCAAGAGTGACATAAGAATTGCCGTAGCGTTGCTCGGAACGATTAATAAGTTCTTTTTTTAAATTGTCACTGAGTTGGAGATGAGTTTTTTCTAGGGTAGTAAAAAGGTCAACAGCAGTAGGGGTAAATAAAAATTCATTTCCTGGAGGATGGGATAAATCTAGAATTGGTTGCCAGCCTAATTCAGTTTCTTGAAATTTTAATTGGTATTGCTGGTATTTATCAATAATAGTTTTATCTTCTGGTCGATTTGGGTCTAAGTAAAGATCTAATGGATATTTATCTGGTTTGGTGGGGTTAATAGCTTTAAGGGCGTCTCCAAGCTCTTGATGTCTTTTAAAAAAAGTATCGTTTAGAACGACTTCTCTACTTATATCCCAATCTTGGGGAGTATGTTTTTCGGACTTATATTCAATAACTTGGTCGCTAGAACGGACAGGAGTAAGAAAACCTAATTGTTGAAGAGAATAACCTCCCCCAAGTTCCCATTCAGAAGTAGTTGCCGTTACCACAAAGCCATCAAAGGCGATACCGTACAATGACCGTTCACTAAAATTGAATCCTGTTGGAGCTTCTAAATGTGGTTCGGTATCTCTGATTTGTTGAACGAATTTTTCTTGTTGATTTTTAAGCCAAAGAAGATCTTTTTGGGCAAGTTGTTGTCTGATCTCTGTTAATGTTTGAGGGACAGTATCTTGATTTACTTCAGGGGAGTTAGAGAAATGAAATTGAATATCTTTAGAAGATAGAGGTTCAGAATCAGTCATTAGTTAAGTCTATCATGGTTAAAGTGAGTTATATTTTTGTGGGAGTAGTGATAAAACAACATGACAGCTTTCTTTGCAGTTTGATTGACCGTGTCTAGGTTAATACTTTGTAATAAGGTATTGACCGGTTTTTTTGAATTATAGGTTTTAAATGTTATAATCTGACTAATTTTCATAATAAAATTTCTAACCAAGAAGGCTTGGTTTAAAGATATTTTTTTGGAGTTCCTTAAAATAAATAAAATAGAAAGGATGGTTGGCAAGTAGGTACTTTTTTGGTTGTCGTTAAAAATGTTTTAACAAGAAAAGGAGGGATGTAAATATTTGGTCTTGATGGTGGATAAGATAGGAATTTAGACGGGCATCAAAAACTTCCAGTGCTTCATTTATTAGTGTGGTAAACTCAAAATTAAGGAGGCAGAAAAAATGATTGTCTATGTAGTTTTCGAATCGTGTGCTGTCATTGGTGGTTCTTTTGAAAGAAAAATTGCCGAGAAATTGATGGCAAAACAAATCGAGAGAGTGTGTGAAAACACTCGTGATGCTGAACGTCAAAATGGGAGGTGCTATGATGTCAAAGCGACGTTGTCTTTCGTTAAACTTAATGAGGGGCAAAAAGTTTTGACTACTTTCGATCCAAAAGAATTAGAGTTGGCTCTTGAGGGAGTGTCCACGGTGAAGGTTGAAGTTGCCGGTATGACCGAGACGTATCGTATCCAGAGTACAAAATTGGTTGGTTAAAACCAGTGGTGTAGGGATAAAATGTTGGATTGGATAACACAAAAAATTAAAAAATTAATAAGAAAAGAGGTCTGGAAAGATGTTTGGATCTGGAAAAACAAAAAACAGTGAGACTAGAGACGACAGACAACCCAAAAGAGAAGGGGAGTTTTACGCTGATGCTTTTTCTCAGTTTGTAAAAAAACAAACTGCTGAAATAGAGCCAAACCCAACTTCAGAGGGTTCAATGCTTATTGCTGGTGGCCTTGGCCTTTTGGAACCCTATGGAAAATAATGACAAAAACAAAAGAGGTTGAGTTGTTGGTTAAAAATTTGTGGATAAAACTATATAGCGTGGTTTTTCCATTTTTTCTCCATAACTTATTCTATTTGTTGATGTCAGAGATTTCTGAGAGTTTAAATTAGAAAAACTATTTTATGTGAATTATGCCGGGAGGCAGTTGAGGCGAGAGCCAAAGCTGTCCCCGGTATTTTTTTGCCAATATTGAATAGATTAGTTTAAAAGGTATAATATGGGGTTTTAATAAATATTCCCAGGTTGCCTGGTTAAAAAATATATTTTTATTAAATACGGCACTTTAAGATGATGATAGATCAAGGCTCTTTATATTGAGCTTAGTATATAGTGGAAAAAATGAAGAGGAGAAATGAGACAATGACGGTACTGACATGGACGGAGAGAAAGGATCTGGAACGGTTGTTTTTTGGAATTGGTGTCAAGGTTCTTGAAGATATTCTGTCTTTGGATAACGTGGCAGAAACTGAATCGGAACTGAGAGCTCGGTATGGAAGGACACAACAGTGTGCTATCTCACTAAGAATGATGTCTTACAAACTGTTGTTTATTGAACTGGCCGAAAAGTTCAAAATAGTGGTTTTGATGACCAAGATGGAGGAGGTCGGTATGCCTGAGGCTACTTTAGACAAGGAGATTGTGACAGCTTTGTGCTCTTTCAATAAAGACCATAATCGATCTTTGGGTTTTGTAAAGACGCGCAATAAAAAAGGTGAAGTGGTCTATCACATCAGGTAATTTCAGGGGTGCCTGAATGAATTTTTATAATTTGTTCAGGCACCCGGTTTCTTTTTTGGTTATAATAGCTTTATGATCAAAAAAATATTGGACGAAACTAAAATTGGGAGTTTTGTTAGTTTGGATGAAGTAAATTTGTGGCAAGAAAAAGTGAGTGAAGCTCATCAAAAAATTCATCAGAAAACTGGTGAAGGGAGTGATTTTTTGGGTTGGGTTGACTGGCCTGTTAATTATGACAAAGAAGAATTTGACAAAATAAAAATAGCAGCAGAAAAAATTAGAAATGACTCAGATATTTTAGTAGTGATTGGAATTGGTGGATCGTATTTAGGGTCTAGAGCAGTGATTGAAGCTTTGGGTGGAGATAGAAAAGTAGAAGTTTGTTTCGTGGGAAATGATTTGAGTTCAAGACATATGAGAGAAATATTGGAGAAAATTGAAGGAAAAGAAATTTCGGTAAATGTAATTTCAAAATCAGGAACAACGACTGAACCAGCTTTGGCTTTTAGGATTTTAAGAGAATGGATGGAGAGAAAATATGGAGAAAAAGCAGCGAGTCGGATTTATGCAACAACTGATAAAGAAAGAGGAGTTTTGAAGAAATTATCTTTGGAAAAAGGATATGAGACGTTTGTAGTCCCTGACGATATTGGAGGTAGATATTCAGTGTTAACAGCGGTGGGTTTATTACCAATTGCAGTAGCAGGAATAAATATCGAGGAATTAATTAACGGGGCAGCTGAGGCGCGAGAAGCCTATGGAAGTGAGAAGCTGGAAAATAATGACTGTTACAGGTATGCAGTTTATCGAAATATATTGTATGGAAAAGGGAAAGAATTAGAAATTTTAGTAAATTATGAACCATGTTTGCACTTTGTAAGTGAATGGTGGAAACAACTTTATGGTGAAAGTGAAGGTAAAGATAAAAAAGGAATATTTCCAGCAGCAGTAGACTTAACAACTGATTTGCATTCGATGGGTCAATTTATTCAAGACGGAAATAGAATTTTGTTTGAAACAGTATTGAGTCTTGAAGAAGATGAAGAAAATTTGATTATCAAAGAAGAAATAGATAATTCTGATGGATTAAATTTCTTAGCAGGGAAAACTTTGGATGAAGTTAATAAAAAAGCCATGGAAGGAACGATTTTAGCTCATATGGATGGTGGAGTACCAAACTTGGTAATTCGATTGCCTAAATTAGATGCTTTTAATTTGGGATATTTAATTTATTTTTGGGAGAAAGCTTGTGGTATGAGTGGATATCTTTTGGGAGTTAATCCTTTTGATCAACCAGGAGTGGAAGCTTACAAGAAAAATATGTTTGCTTTGTTGGGTAAACCAGGGTTTGAAAAGGAAAAAGAAGAATTGGAAAAGAGATTGTAAAAAGATATAATGGCTAGACATGTCCAAAATTAATTTTTTGGGAAAGAAAATAAGTGGAAGATTCACTGTTCCGTCAGGGGTAGTTGGAACAGAAATTTCTGTGTTGAAAAGATTAAGCCAAATTGAAGAAATAGGTGTTTTGACAACAAAAAGTATTAGCTGGGAGAAGCGTGAAGGGAATCGGGAACCGATAATTGCTCAATTAGAGCCAGGGACTTTTATCAATGCGGTGGGATTGGCAAATCCAGGAGCAGAAGAATTTAGAAAAAGATTGGAGGCTTGGAATATTCCTAATGATAAATTCTTGTTAGTCTCAATTGTAGGGAAAGATGAAGAGGAATTTATGAAGGTAGCTGAAGTTTTGAAAGATAAGGCTGATGGTTTTGAGATAAATGTTTCTTGCCCTCATGGAGGAGAAAGAGGTCAAACGGTGGGTCAAGATTTTGATTTAGTAAAAAGGATTACGACTAAGATATCTGGCTTAGGAAAACCAGTGGTAGTGAAAATTTCTCCAAATCTAGATCTTAAAAAAAGTATTGTGGCGGCAATAAATGGGGGAGCTAAAGCAATTGCAGCTATTAATACTATTGGACCTGAGGAATCGGAAATTTTATTAAATGGAAAAGGTGGGGTTTCGGGAAAGAGGGTTTTGGAAAAAGGATTGGAAGTGGTGAAAGAAATTAGACAGATATCAAAAGAAGTGTTGATAATTGCAAGTGGAGGAATATCGACTGGAAATCATGTTCAAAGATATTTGGAGTCAGGAGCTAATATTCTTTCGGTTGGGTCAGCATTGGCAGGAATGAATAGTAACGAAATTAAGGAATATTTTAAAAGGTTAGAAAGAGATGTTTTGAAAAAAAAAGATTTGGCAAAGGAGTTAATTAAAAAAGATTTGGTGATGGAATATCAAGAAATGAGAGTAGAAGAGAATAGGCAAATCTCTCAAGATTTGTTTTGGTTAAAAATGAATAAACCTTTTAGAGCGGCACCGGGACAGTTTATAATGTTATTTATCCCAAAAATAGGAGAAAAACCGTTTTCTTTTTACAATAGGTCTGGAGAAAATTTAGAAATTTTTTATCAGAAAAAAGGTTGTTTTACGACAAAAATGACAGAATTAGTTAGTGGAGAAAAATTATTGATTAGGGGTCCTTATGGGAAGGAAATAAAAATAGCAAAAGAGAAAAAGATTTTATTTGTGGCGGGAGGAACTGGGATAGCTGCTGCCAAGGCGTTTTTTGAGTCATATAACAGTCTAGTTTTGATGGTTGGAGCTAGGTCTGGGGATAGGCTCCCTAATTTTAATAAGTGGCAGCAAGGAGGGGGTTGTATAAAGATTTATACTGATGATGGAAGTGTGGGGGCTAAAGGAATGGTAACTGATGAATTTAAGAAGATAGTAGAGAGTTTTGTTCCTGATTATATTTTAGCTTGTGGTCCGGAAATTATGAATCAAAATTTAGTGGCGGTTTTGTCTGATGAAGAACTTAAAAAAACTTATTTAATGAGAGAAACTGAAACTAAATGTGGAATTGGAATTTGTGGCCGGTGTGCTGATAAAAATGGGAGTAGATATTGTGTAGATGGGTATAGGGCAGAGGGATGTTAGATCTCAGATTTTAGATTTTAGAAAAACATAAGTAAATAAGTTAGGGTTTTTTGATTTTGGAAAAAAGGAAAATACAAAGGAAAATTAATCCTAAAAATAAGACGGGAGAAAGTGGTAAAACAAAAAAAGAAGCAGAAGATGGAGGAATATTAAGACTCGAATCAAATTCTAAGGTAGCAGTATAGTACCCGGGCCAAAGAGGAGGGGAGAGAGTGCAAACTGGCTGATTTTGACAACTAAACTGGCGGTAGTAATTAGCCAGGACATTTTGAGAATCAAGGTTTAATTCTTTGACAATTTTTTGGTTTTTCGAGATAGTAATTTTGCCTGAAGTTTTGAAAAAATAGTTGGTCTGGTTTTGGATTTGTCCAGAAAATTTGATAGGGGTAAAAAAGACATCTTTGATTTTTGGGGTGAGAGAAAATTTTTGAACTTGACCAAGAGTGGTAGGAGATTCGGTATTGGAGACACTTAAAAGAATGTGTGAACCGATTTCCCCTGTAGTTTGAGATAAAGTAGCTGCGTTAGCAGAGAGAGACGGGTTTTGATAAACAAAGAAAGTTGAATAGTAATCGGCAAGTTGAATTTGGGAGGAAGTACTAATTTTGAGAACAAGCTGACGGCTTTCCTGGGGTTTTAAAGTAAAAGGTTGGCCAATTTTTAGATCAGCATTGTTGAGAGAAAAAGATATTCCAGGATTGGAGAGGAGGTTGGAATAGGTAACTGAACCGTTATCGCCTTGGGGCAAAAAAGGTAAAACTTTAGTGTTTAAGGTAATTGATTGGTCAGAGTTGTTAGTGACTTGATAGGCCTGAGTTATATTAACGCCAGGGCGAAGAACAAACTCGATTTGAGGTGGAGAGAGAGATAGATTAAACATGGATTAGTTATAAAGTTTGTAAAATTATAAAGTTTATAAAGTAAAAACAATTATTCATAATTTTAATATTTTGGAATAGCAATGATATTAACGAGGTTTTCATAAAATCCAGATGATTGATTGGGGGAAATATTAATTTTGTAAGTAATTCGAGCAGAGTGGTCTTTGACGGGTGAGTTTTCTGACATAAAAACTTTTGGAGTGTCGCTTTGGGAAAGGCTAGCAAAAGGACGGAAGTGGTTAGTGGTAGGAAAATAGTTGGAAGTACCAATACCAGTAGCAACTCCACTAGTATTAATGCCAATAGCGTTAAAGCCAAAACCGTATCGATTGGAAAGAATCCAAGTATTAGAAGATGAAGAATTACAAGAAGTGTCACAATTAGTATTGGGGATGGTAGCAGAATTGACTGTTTGGAGAGGATGATTGGCGATAGCTAAAATTTCATAACCTTTGCCAGAAGGAGTGGTAATAGTAACTGTATTAGACTGAGTTGATCCAACTGATGGAATCAAGGTGCCAAAATCAAGACTAATGTCACTAATACTAAAAGAAAACTTTTCAAGAGAATCATAAATATATTGGAAACCGGCTTTGACAGTAAACCCTGAACTGGTGAATTTACCAGGGGCGTTTTGACCAACGGTATCAGTGAGTTGATAATTAGTGGAAGTTTTTTTGCCGCTAGTCATATTGAAATTACCCCAATCAATATTGTAACTAGGAGAATTAAAAGATTGAGCTATTGAGATGATAGATGATAGATGATAGATGATAGGAAGACTGATAATAAAAACTAATGTTTTAATTCTCATCGTCTGATTGCTGATCGACTTCATTTTTGAGTTTTTCTGAAGAATTAAGAAGGGATTTAGCTGAATCTTTAATATATTTGATTTGGTCTTTTTGACTGGGTTGGAGTGGGGTAGAAAGAATTTCAGAGCAGTTGTCGATAATTTGACAAATGCCAGTTTTAAATTTGAGAGATAGCCAAAGTAGGACATTGGTTTCACTGATAGAAATATCTGTTTCAATTTTGTTTTTATCTAAAAATTGTTTACCAATAAACCATGAAAGGGGAGTAATGAAAAGAAGGGAGGAAAGAGGGATGAGAGAATTAAGAGAATCGAGAGATTGAGATAGAAGCAAGATAAGTCCTAGTGAATAAGAGAGCGTGGTGGTGGGTGGATTTTGGAAAGAAATAGTGAAGAGTAAGAAATAGATAAGAAAGAAAAAATCTGAATTAAGGCTGCCGCTGTTAAAAACGATTAAACTGATAATGAAAGCAATTAAATGAAGAGAAAGATATTTTTTTAGAAAAGAGAGAGAAATAAAGATAATGGCCGATAAAGCAATTATCTGAGGGATAAAATTAGAAAAAGGAGAAATAGAAAGAAGATAAGCAGTAAGAGAAGAACATAACAAAATTAAGATACTTAAAATTTGAGTCATTAATATAGTATAGAATAGTTTATGTTAAGGGAGAAGTTGGCTGGATTTAAACTAGTTGATGTCTTGTTGATATTAGGCATATTGCTGGTAATAGTTGGGATAGGAATGAATTTTAAAGATAGTTTTTGGGAGAAAGCAGAAACAAAATTAACTAAGAAAGAAATTTCGGTGACACCAACTATTGATGTACAAAGTAATATTAAAGTAACAATTGATGTAGGTGGTGAAGTAATAAACCCAGGAGTTTATAGTCTAGTTAAGGAGAGTAGGGTAAATGATGCTTTGGTGGCGGCTGGGGGTTTGGCGGCAAATGCAGATAGAGATTGGGTAGAGAAAAATTTAAATAAAGCAGAAAAATTAGTTGACGGCCAGAAGATTTATATCCCGAAAATAGGAGGAAAAGTTGAGGTAAATAACGTTTTGGGAGAGAGTGTAACTAAGACTAAAATTGTCCGAATTAATACAGCGACACTAGAGCAGTTAGATACTTTGTCAGGAATTGGTCCGTCGATTGCCCAAAAAATAATTGATTATCGGACTCAGAATGGAGGATTTAAGAATGTTGAAGAATTGAAATTAGTGTCGGGGATTGGGGATAAATTATTTGAAAAAATAAAAAATGATGTGGCCTTATAGAAATATTTATTTTTTAACTTGATGACATTTTTACCGTCCTCGCATCCTTCGCCAGAAGGCCTCAGCGGCTTGCGGGCGGAAAAATATCATCTTCGTCAAAATAAATATTTGATATTAGTATTGATGATTTTGCTAGGTCTTTTGATGTATAAGTTTGTAAAAAAGGATATTTTGATATATGTAATAAATCAAAGTTTGCCAGGGACAGAGGCTGGATTGTTGAACGGAATGTTGTGGGGAGATAAAACAGGTTTCAGTAAAGATTTTTATAACCAGTTAAAAAATAGTGGGCTGGTCCATTTGGTGGTAGTAAGTGGAAGTAATATGATATTGGTATTTAAAGGGATGGTAGAGAATCTGGCTAAATTATTGGGGAGAAAGAAAGCTATCGGAATGGGTTTTTTGGTGGCTTTATTTTATTTACAAATAGTTGGATGGGAAATACCGGTGGTGAGAGCTTTAATTTTGGTATCAGTGATGTATTGGGCACAGATTTTGGGAAGGAAATATAATTTAGTGAGAGGATTGATATTGAGTGGTTTGGTAATTATTTTGGCTTGGCCAGCATCACTAATGGAAGTTAGTTTTTGGTTGAGCTTTGGGGCGTTTATAGGGGTGGTAACAAGCCCTTGGAAAGGGATTTTGGCTTCGAGTTTTTGGGTGAGTTTATGGATTAGCCCAATAATGGGATTCTTTTTTGGAAAAATAAATTTGATTGGTCCAATAAGTAATATGTTAGTAATGTTGGTTGTAGAAACAATAACGGTGATTGGTTTTGTTGGTACATTGGTCGGGCTGATAATACCGATATTAGGAAAGGTGATTTTCTGGTCAATTTGGCCGCTATTGAAATATTTTGGGGTAGTGGCGGGGATGGTAGGGAGTTGGGGTTGGGTTAATTTAGAAGTAGAATTTAATTTTTTGATATTGTTAGGGTGGTATATGATATTGATTTGGTTGAGAGTAAAATTTAAAAATAAAACAAAATAACATGTTTAAATTTTATTTTGGCTCGATAATGATTTTTTGCAGTGCTCGCATCCTTCGCCAGAGGCCTCAGCGGCTTGCGCGCTGAAAAAATATTATCTTCGCCAAATTTTTAGAATTGTAAGTTCAGATTTTTATAGTTATGAAGGTTAAAATTTAAACTTGTGAAACGATTAATACTATTTATTAGTTTAGTTGGCTTGGTGGTGATGTTTTATTTAACATTGCCAAAAAATAAACCGATAGTAGTGGTGTGTGATGTTGGTCAAGGGGATGCAATTTTGGCGACTTACAAAAACATCCAAATATTATTTGATGTTGGACCAGACAACAAGAAGGTGTTGAAGTGTTTAGAAAATCATTTACCGTTTTGGGATAAGACAATCGAAATGGTGGTTATAAGTCATGGAGATGCTGACCATGTGGGTGGTTTAAATGATTTAATTAAAGTGTATAAAGTTAATGATTTTTTTAGTAATGGTTATTTAGATAAGGATATTGAACAAAAAATTTATTCAAAAAAAATAAGTCAGAATGATGTAATTAGTTTGAGTTTGTTTGATTTTGAGGTGGTCTGGCCGGGAGAAAATCCAGAAAATAAAAAAGACGGAAATGAAAATTCGGTAGTGGGAATTTTGACAATAAGAAATAAAGATTGGTCAATGTTTTTGAGTGGGGATATAGAAAAAGAAGGGGAACAAAAATTGGTTTGGCGCGAGATACTTCAACGAACTCAGGATGAAGTAGACGTTTTGAAGGTGAGCCATCATGGATCGGCAACAGCAACGAGTGAAGAATTATTGGAGGTGTTAAAACCAAAAGTAGCAGTGATTAGTGTGGGGAAGAATAACCGGTTTGGTCATCCAACCGAAGAGATATTAAAGAGATTAAAAGAAAGGCAAATTAAAATAAGAAGGACCGATCAAGAAGGAGAGATTATAATTGATTTTTATCTTCTGACTGGACAATAGTTTGATAGACTTCTTGAGAGATTTTTTTGATAGTAGCGTTAGCTTTGGGTATGTTGGTAGTTTTGGTCATAACACAAAGAAGGTAAGGTTTGTTTGGGGTGTAGACGATACCGCAATCATGAAATTGAATCTCACCAGAATCAAGATATTTTCTTTCGCCAAACTTATGAGCGACGCTGATATTTTGAGGAACACCAGCAACTAAAGCTTCTTTATATTCACTTCTAGATAAAAGAGAAAGAGCTTTTTCGGACATTTCTTGGTTGAGATAAGAAGCATTAAAAAGAATACGATAGAAGGAAGCGTAGTCTCTAACCGTAATAATATTGCCATTAGGGTTAGTGAAGGCTTTGGAAATATCAATATCAAGGTCTTTATAGACTCTCATTAGATCATCAGGATTTAGGTTACTAGAAAGGTCATTGTAAGCATCATTATCAGAATAGACAATCATTTTTTCAAGCAGATCCTCAACTGTGTATTCTTTATTTGGTTCAATAGTAGTTGAGGGTTTAATATTTTGAATATTAGTGCCAGTATTTGGGTCAACGGTGTTGAGAATCTTTTTTTGAAGAATACTAGGGTCAGTTTCAGCTTTTTTGAGGTAGGCAATAAGGACAGGAACTTTAATTAAGCTGGCTGGTGAAAAATATTCTCTTTCACTAATACCAAACCAAGGACCGTTGTTAAGGTCGCGGAAATAAACCGAAGCAAAACTAATATTTTTTCGATAGATTTCATCATTAATAATTTCTTCAACAGAATTTTTTAATGAAGAAAGATTGTTATTAAGACTGATATCTGGGTCACACTCTAAAATAGGGTTAATGTATTTAAAATTGTAGTTTTTGCGGATAATTTTTTCTTGGTTATGAATATGGTTGTTAATTATTTTTTCAGAGAATAAATAGCCAAGCAAAAAAGTGACTAAAACACTAAAAACCCACAAGGGCAATATTTTTTTGGATAGCATACATTCATTTATATCATAAATTAATAAGAATAAAGATAGAATGAGTATTTTTAAACTAATCAAAAATAATTTTTATTTGGATTTTGTTTTACAAAATAGTAGAATGGAATCGGTAAAACCCAATGTTTGGGTATGAATCATTCTGTTTTAGATGATAAAATAGAGCAATTATAGAATATGGAAAACTTTAAATTAATTGAATCTAAATGGCAGAAATACTGGGAGGAGCACCCAGAGATTTCCAGAGCAAAAGATATTTTGGCGGATTCAAAAGAATTAAAACCAAAAAAATATATTTTGGTGGAATTTCCATATCCAAGTGGTAGTGGTTTACATGTTGGACATGCTTTTAGTTTTACTGGAGGAGATGTTTATGCTCGGTTCAAAAGAATGCAGGGTTATAACGTAATGTTTCCTATGGGTTGGGATGCTTTTGGTTTGCCAACAGAGAATTATGCCATCAAGATGAAACGGAAACCTCAAGAGATTACTCGGGAAAACACAGATATGTTTAGGGGGCAAATGAAACGATTGGCTTTTTCGTTTGATTGGGAAAGAGAAGTTAATACGACTGACCCGAATTATTATAGATGGACTCAATGGATTTTTATTCAATTGTTCAAAAAAGGTTTGGCTTACAAAAAAGAGATGCCAATTAACTGGTGTCCATCATGCAAAATTGGTTTGGCAAATGAAGAAGTAGTTGATGGAAAATGTGAAAGATGTGGAGCAGAAGTGAGCCGAAGAAACATATCACAATGGGTAGTAAAGATTACAGACTATGCTGATAAGTTGATAGAAGGGTTAAAAGAGACTGAGTTTATTGAAAAAGTTAAACAATCACAAATAAATTGGATTGGAAAGTCGGAAGGAGCAAGAATTAGATTTAAGATCTCAGATGATAGATCTCAGATAAAAGATTTAGAGGTGTTTACCACTAGACCAGATACACTTTTTGGGGCAACGTTTATGGTAATAGCACCAGAGCATCCTTTAGTTGGTGAAATTTTGGCTCGTGATGAATTTTTATCGTCCTCGCATCCTTCGCCAGAGGCCTCAGCGGCTTGCGGGCGAAAAAATTCATCACTTCGCCAAGACGTAGAAACATATGTTAAAAATGCCAGAAAAAAGAGTGACATAGAAAGGACGGAACTTTCAAAAGATAAAACAGGAGTATTTTCTGGATTATATGCAGTCAATCCAGTGAATAATAAGCAGATTCCAATTTGGATAAGTGATTTTGTTTTGGCTTCATATGGGACTGGAGCGATTATGAGTGTCCCGGCTCATGATGAGAGAGACTTTGCTTTTGCTAAAAAGTTTGGCTTAGAAATTGTTCCAGTAATAGAACCAGTAGATAAGAAACATGATTTTGAAAAGGAACCTTATACTGATGTTGATAAGGGAAGAATGATTAATTCCGAGCCGATTAATGACATGGTGCCAAAAGAGGCGTTTGAAAAAATGATTAAGTGGTTAGAGGAAAAAGGAATTGGAGAAAAAACAGCTTCTTATCATTTAAGAGATTGGATATTTAGTCGACAACATTATTGGGGTGAACCAATACCGATGATTCACTGTCCGAAGTGCGGTTGGGTACCAGTACCAGATGAACAGTTACCAATAGTGTTGCCAGAAGTAGAGGCTTATGAACCAACCGATGACGGCAAGAGTCCATTATCGAAGATTGATGCTTTTGTAAAATGTAAGTGTCCGGTTTGTGGTGAGGAGGCTGAAAGAGAAACCGACACAATGCCAAATTGGGCGGGAAGTGATTGGTATTTTCTAGGGTATATATTAGCAGAAAAAATAAAGTATGGTTTAGGTTCAAATGATATATTCAATGATATATTTAGTTCTAGTCAAGAGAAGTTAAAATACTGGTCTCCGGTGGATATTTATATTGGTGGAGATGAACATAATGTGCTCCATTTGCTTTATTCTCGGTTTATTTATAAATTTTTGTGGGATTTGGGTGTTTTACCAAAAGAGATAGAAGAGCCTTACTTTAAGAGAATTTCTCATGGAGTGATTTTGGGTCCTGATAACCAAAGAATGAGTAAGTCTAAAGGGAACGTAATTGTGCCAGAAACGGTAGCGGATAAATATGGAGTGGATGTAGTTAGAATGTATTTGATGTTTATGGGACCGTTTGATGCGACAATGGCGTGGAATGAGAATACTTTGATGGGAGTGAAGAGATTTTTAGATAGATTCGAACAGTTTACAGAATCTCAGATCTTAGATATCAGATCTCAGAAAGAACGATTGAGCGATAGCAGTAAAGAAGTTAAATTGATAATTAACAAGCTGATTAAAGGAGTGACTGAGGATTTATCTAGTTTTAAATACAACACAGCCATTGCTAAATTGATGCAGAGCATCAATAGTTTGTCAGATCTCAAATCTCAGATCTCAAAAGAAGAGATAAAAACGTTAATTAAACTAATAGCGCCGTTGGCACCATATATGGCTGAAGAAATGTGGAGTAAAGTAAGAGAAGAAAATGATGCAGTTTCAGTCCATTTGAGTGATTGGCCACAAGTGGATGAAAACTATTTGATTGAAGAAGAAATTAGTTTGCCAGTGGCGATTAATGGAAAAGTAAGGGGTCAGTTGATTATTAGTAATCAAGAGTTAAAAAATACTACTCAGAAGGAGATAATTGATAAAGCTAAAGATTTGGAACAAATCAAAAAATGGATAGGAGAGGGTGAGATAGTTAAAGAGATATATATACCAAGTAAAATGGTTAACTTGGTAGTGAAAATATAGGCAGGTGCTAAGCTTGGTGGTACAATGATATATTGGCTTTGCTTGATTGATAAGCAATGACATAGTTAATTAAATTAACTCATTAGAGTAATACAGAACATATCAAGCAGAAATATAGTTTAACTGCTAGTTGCTATTAAATTACTCGAAAGACCGAATAAATCATGAAAATTGAAACTTTAGTATTAAAAAACGGAATTAAGGTGGTTACAATACCGATTTTAGGATTGAACGCGGTAACAATAGAGGTGTTTTTGAAGATTGGTTCTAAATATGAATTGAAAAATGAATTTGGAATGAGTCATTTTTTGGAACATATGGCATTTAAGGGAACG
>CAZNDF010000006.1:15286-20355 GCA_964571775.1 uncultured Gammaproteobacteria bacterium
AGACCAACGGCAACATTGATAAGTGAAGAGATTGATAGTAAAGGGGCAGGATATAACGCAGGGACTGGGCACGAAATGACTTCTTACTATATAACAACAACTAAAGAAAATATAATTTGGGCATTGGAGATGTTGTCGGATATGTTGAGTAATTCAATCTTTGATAAAGATGAGGTATTAAAGGAAAGAGGGGTAATTATTGAAGAAATAAGAATGTATCAAGATAATCCGATGATGGGTTTATCGGGAGAAATGACGAAGTTTTTGTACGGTGATTCAAAGATTGGTTGCTGGGATATTGCCGGAAAGGTTTCTGATATTGAGGGTGTAAATAGAGAAAAAATTGTTGGCTTTAGAAAAAAACTAATTAACCCAAAGGATATGGTGGTTGTTTTGGCAGGAAACGTAGATTCTGGAGCTTTAAATGAAGCCAAAGTATATTTTGAGAACTTTGAGAATAAAGACAGCCAGATTTTGCCGACAGTAGAGATGGTTTTAAATAAAGAGAAAAGAAAGGAAATTATCAAAGAGGTAGAACAAGGTCACTTTGCTATGGCGGTGCCGTCGGTGAAGAGAGATGATAAGAGAAAGTACGCCTTTAGAATATTAGATATTGTTTTGAATGGCAATTCTTCTTCCAGACTGTACCAAAAAATTAGAGAGGATAAAGGATTAGCATATTATGTTTTTTCTATAAGTGAAAATTTTGAAGAAGCAGGGTATTGGGGGGTTCAATCTGGGGTTAAGATTGACAAAATGGATGAAGCGATGGAAATAGTAAGAAAAGAAATGATTGGTTTATCAGAAAATTTGAAAGAAGAAGAAATAAAAAGAGCAAAGGACTATTTAGTTGGCAAAACCAAGTTGGCGATGGATAGAACTGATTATTGGTCAAACTTAGTAGGACAAAAACTCTTATTAGAGAATAAATTGGTTGATTTGACCGAAGAGATTAAGAAATATCAAAAAGTGGGAATAAAAGAGGTATCGAGCTTGGCTAAAGAGATTTTTAAGACAAGTGAAATTCGTGAAGTTGTAATTAAAAATAAGTAATTTCTAGGTATAAATGTTATTACAAGGCATTGTAATAACAAATCAGCAATCAAATATTTTTACTGCTAATGGATATGTGTATATCGTTTATTTCTATTTTTAGGGATTAATTATTGATTCTTAAATTGGTTTTAAAATGGCTTTTAAAGGTGTTTGATTGATTATTTTTGGATTTTTATAACGGATTTCTGATTTTAATTGATATAGATAAAAATCATATTTTTGATGGTGAGGACAGTGATGCTTAGGAGTAATGAAGATGTATAAAAATGGTTTTTAAAAGCCTTAGAAATCGGAAGGTAATTGATATTTAGTTATTTATGCGGAGATTAATAGATTATTAGCTATTAATTGATATAGATAAGTAAGTTTTTTCAAGATATTATTTTTCGGTAATTATTTAATTAAAGCACAGCTAGGAGGTGTTAAATAATAATGCGGAGAAAGAAATAAATCTGCGGTAAATCAATGCTTTTTATATCTAAAATCTGCGGTAAATTACTTTTTCTTGGGCAAATTAAAGGGTATTTAGAGTCAACGAGGAGTTTGATTGGAGAAGAAGTTTTTTGAGGGAATTTTTATAAAATATTTGTTGATATTTTATTGTTTTATTTTTTTTGTTTTTAATTGTTTGAAACTTTTGTTATGGAAGATTTTTTTATGGTTTTTAAACATTTATTATTAAAAATAACAAGGCAAAAAGTATTTCTATAGTTTGATTTTTAGAGTTATATATTGATATATATAAGTGATTTTTTTTAGCGACAAATCTTTTTGACTGCTAGAAGGCAATAATCCTTAATACTTTGGATGGGATAGGGGAAAACAGAGAAAGAAAGGAATATAATATAAAAGAATTGGTCTAGGCTTAATTGATCTGTATTTTTTGGTGTCCCCACCAAGAATTGAACTTGGATTTGCCGCTTAGGAGGCAGCTGTTCTATCCGTTAAACTATGAGGACTTGTTAAATCTTAGATCTTAGAAAGATACTAAAACTGAGTCAGGGATAGGAGATTTGAACTCCTAGTCTCGCGAACCCGAATCGCGCGCGTTACCAATTACGCCAATCCCTGCTACTGTAGTTAAAACTTTGGTAAGGCAATTGCTTTGCTAAAGTAAAAGTATTATAGCTTAAATCTTAAAATAGTTAGTTGACGATAAGAAAAATCATCTTTATACTGTTTTATATATGACAGAAAATGATAGAAACACTAGGACATTGATTGTATGTTTTGTAATGGCAATGATGGCTTTGATTCCATTAAGAGTGGTGGAGATGGGGCAATCACTTAATCAAGCTAGAGTTTTAGGTGAAACAGAAGAGGTTTTAACTAATGTAGTGATCGAAGAAGTAGATGAAACTGAGACTGAAATTGAAACTATTACTGATGAGCAGATGTTGGTCGATGAGGAAGGTATCGCTAATGGAGATGAACTTATCTTAGAAGAGGTTGAAGAAGTGGTTTTACCTAACGCTGATTTGGAATAATTTTTATTTATTTTAGTTTTTACCTGACGGAAATACCGTAGAGATTTTTTGGGGCAGTAGGATAGGCGTTGGTGAGAATGATAATTTTACTGCCGTCAACCCATGGGTAGACACAATTAGGATCAAAATTTGAGGTAAAAATGGTTTGTTGGTTGGTTCCATCGTAGTCAATTACTTTTAGATTTTTGTCTTGAACAAAAACTAAATTATTGGAATTAGGTATCCATGAAAGGTTGGTAATATCTTTTTGGGATCCGATAAGGAAATTAGTGTCATCTTTAGCATCATAAATATAATAGTTGCCTGACTTAACTTGACGATTTTGCATTTGAGTACTTTGAGCTGGAGGTGGAGTAATGAGATCGGATTTGATATCACCGTCAGTTTGAGCTAGGTAAAGGATTTTACTTTCGCTGGTTGATAATTGGATGTTTTTGGCAGAAGCAGTAGAGACTAGAGGTCGGATTTCTTTGGGGAGGCTTTCGATTTTTGTATTAATAATTAGGGAAGTTTGAGTTTTCCATTCAAGTTCGATTTCTTCTAAATTAGAAGTAACATCGGTTAGTTTTTGTGAAGATACGGGAGTATCGAGAGAAATTAGATAGTTTATTTTTGATATTGGATTGTTGGCAAGTATTTGTCGTGAGTTAGGTGAAAAAGTAAAAGAGAACTCACTCCAATTGATTGCGGCAGTGTTGACTGATAGTTGGCGAGAATCTCCACGAATAAGGGATATGGGTAACCCAGTGGACTCAATAAGGTAAAGACCGTTATCTTTGGTGGCTGAGGCTGAGGCAACAGCATAAACGATTTTAGTGTTATCAATATTGGCAGAAGGGTTAATAGCACCAGTTAAAGTAATTGGTTTAAGATCGGGAACAGAGCTAAAAAGCTGGATGTCAGCTTGGTAAACGGTTTCAGGTTTGATAGTAATATCTTTTTCCCAGGTGATAAAACCATCTTTACTAATTTTTAGATTGTAGACGCCAGGTGAAAGATTAATCGTATCGTCGGTAGCAGTTATGAGTTTGTCGTCAATATAAACAGAGGCGCCCTTGGGACGGGAAACAGCAGAAATAATTCCGGTAGGGTCGAGAGTAAAACCATTTTTAAGTGAAAAACGATAGCCGCGAGCAAAGATAGAAATGATATAGGTAGAACTTAAAATAAAAAGAGTAACAAAAAAGATTGTAAGTAAACTGCGACGGTTTGAGGTTGTTTCCATATAGTTATTATAACTTAAATTATTGTTAAAATGAGATGTGTCAGTTAAATTTTTTAAAAAATTAGGGATTGATTTGGGAACAGCGAACAGTATTGTTTGGGAGGCAGGTAAAGGGATTGTTTTAAATGAACCAACGATTGTGGCGGTGGGAGTAGAAGATAGGAAGGTTTTAGCGGTAGGAAACGAAGCAAAAAAAATGTTAGGGAAGACTCCAGAGTACATAGAAGTAATTCGACCGTTGGAGGATGGAGTTATTGCTGACTATGAAGTAACTGAAGCAATGTTAAGATATTTTTTGCGTCAAGTAATGGGGAATAAATGGTTTTTTGGTCCTGAAGTGATGGTGTGCGTGCCGGCTGGAGTTACCCAAGTGGAACAAAGGGCGGTTTTGGATGCGACACTGTCGGCTGGAGCTCGAAAAGCCTATTTAATAGACGAACCTTTGGCGGCAGCTATTGGAGCAAAAATACCGGTATCTGAGGCTTTTGGGAATATGATTGTGGATATTGGCGGTGGAGCAGCTGAAGCGGCGGTAATTGCTTTGGGAGGAGTAGTAACTCATAAAAGCGTTAAAGTCGGTGGAAGTAAGTTGGATAGAGCAATAATGGATTTTTTGAAGAAAAAATACAATTTGATAATTGGGGAACAAACAGCAGAAATAATTAAAACAAAATTAGGAACAGCGATAAAGCCTAAAAAAATAGAGACTTTGGAGGTTAATGGTCGTGATTCTATTTATGGTTTACCCAAAAATGTAGTAGTGGATAACGATATGGTGTATGAAGCATTGAGGCCAATGTTGGAAATGATCATTACTGTTATTAGAGATACTTTAGAAATGACTCCACCGGAGTTGGTGTCGGATATCGTTGACCGGGGAATAGTTTTGAGTGGAGGGACAGTCCAACTAAAGAACTTTAATGCTTTAGTAACTAGAGAAATTGGGGTCTCAGCTCACGTGGCATTGGAACCACAATTCTGTGTAATTAAAGGGACGGGGATGGCGATAGAAAATTTGGAGATTTATCGGCGGGCAATTAGGTGATATAGTTGGAACTAAAGACCTATAAAGTAAAAATTTCTAATATCTAATTTCTAATATCTGAATAAAAATAAGACTTATAGTTTTTGATTTTGTTTTTTACTATATTTTTAGAATAAATTAATGATTTATTGGAAATTATCTTTCTTTCTCTGAGTAATAAGATTGTTCTAAAATTAAAAAATGGCGGAAAAGTGTTTTTAAAAAAAATATCTTATATTGTAAAAGGCAAGAGAGAAGTGATATATTTAACTGTCTA
>CAZNDF010000007.1:0-13126 GCA_964571775.1 uncultured Gammaproteobacteria bacterium
AAAACTATGGGGGAACGACCCAGGTTTTAATTACTCAGCAGATTAATTCTGTAATTGATTTTGACCAAATTATTTTAATAATGGAGGGGGAAGTCTTGGCGAGTGGAACGCATAAAGAGTTGTTAAAAAAATCTAGCGAATATCAACAATTATTTAGTTCACAAAGATCAACAGAATGAGAGACTATTCTTTAAAAAATTACGACTCAAATAATAAAACAAAATTAAAAGTAGGTTTGATTTTGAGAGGGTTTGGTGATTTTTTGGGAGGAGAAAAATTGAGCTTGATTTTATCTCTAGTAGTGACTTTAGTTAATTCGGTAGCAAATGTGGCTTCGCCATTAGTTATTGGATTGGCAATCGATCATTTTATGACTAATAGGAACTGGCCGGAGTTGTTGAGTTATGGATGGTTGTTAGGTGGGTTGTATTTGGTGGTAGCGGTGACCAATTACTTTCAAACTATATTAATGGGGTCGGTAGGACAGAATGTATTGTATCGGTTGAGAAGTGCAGTTTTTAAAAAAATTCAATCTCTTCCATTGGCCTTTTTTAATCAAAATAAATTGGGTGATTTAATCTCTCGGATTAATAGTGATACTGATAAGTTAAACCAATTTTTTTCTCAGTCATTAAATCAGTTTATGGGAAATGGGTTTGTAATTTTGGGAATTGGAATATTTATCTTTTTTATAAATTGGAAATTATCATTAGTAACTTTAATTTCAGCAGGGTTGTTATTGATAGTGACTTATCTGATATCGCCGATGTTAAGTAAAAGGAATCGATTAAGTTTACAATCTTTGGGAGGATTGTCGGCTGAAATACAAGAAAGTTTGAGCTATTTTAAGGTGATTGTATTGTTTGATCGAAGAGATTTTTTTAAGGAAAATTTCAAAAAGGCTAATGAAAATAATTTTGCCATGTCAATTAGATCAGGAGTAACTAATAATGTTTCTGGACCAATCTATGATTTGGCAGCTAACTTGGCAACCATGTTGGTGTTGGTAAGTGGAATTTTGATGATCGGAAGAGGGGAATTGACCTTGGGTATTTTAGTGTCATTTTTAGGCTATACTGACAGATTTTATTCACCATTAAGGCAAATGGCTCAAGTATGGTCAAATACTCAGATGGCTTTTGCTGGCTGGATAAGAATTTCAGAAATTTTGGGGTTAGAATCAGACTTGGTAGTTTTAAAGGGATCCAAAAAGTCAGAAACAAAAAACAGCAAACAAATGATGGAATTTAGAAATGTTAGTTTTTCCTATGATGGTAAGAAAAAAGTTTTGGATAAAATAAATTTAAAGTTAGAGAAAGGAAAAACTTATGCAGTGGTTGGTCCGACTGGTGGGGGAAAGAGTACAACAGCAGCATTGATGTGTCGATTATATGACCCAAATAGGGGGAGGATTTACTTTGAAGGGAGAGATATTAGAACCTTTACTAATGAAGAATTATCCCGAGAAATAGGGTTTATCTTACAAGAACAATTTATTTTTAGTGGGACAGTGGGAGAAAATATTGTTTATGGAAATTCAGATTTTGAAAGCTATTCAAAAGAAAAATTAGAACAAAGGTTGAAAGATGATGGTTTAGAAGTCTTAATTGATAGATTTGAAAATGGACTAGATACAGAAATCGTACCAAATACAGAAATGATTAGTTTGGGGCAAAAACAATTAATCTCTTTTATTCGAGCCATAATTAGAAAACCAAAATTATTGGTAATGGATGAAGCGACAGCTAATATTGATACGATTACGGAAGGTTTATTACAGAAAATTATTGATAAATTACCAACTGAGACGACTAAAGTGATTATTGCTCACAGACTAAATACAATTAAAAATGCGGACGAGATCTATTTTGTAAATGATGGGAAACTAATAACAGCTGAATCTTTAGAAAAATCGCTAGAGATGATAGAGAAGAGTAAAAGGAAAAGCTAGTGCGGAGGGGACAGGAGTTGAACCTGCATGCCATTGCTGGCGCTTGTTTTCAAAACAAGTTCCTTACCATTCGGAGCACCCCTCCTTCTTTATTTAAGAAGAATGAGCCCGGAAAGAAACTCGAATTCTTGACCTTCCCCTTACCAAGGGGATGCTCTACCAACTGAGCTATCCGGGCGTTGTTACTTTGATATTGTATCAAAAGTGATTGAAAAAGTGAGCCTGAGGTCAGATTTGGACTGACGACCTGCTGTTTACAAAACAGCTGCTCTACCACTGAGCTACTCAGGCATAGGCTTATTATACCAATAAGAATAAAATTTTGAGGTAGAATAAGAGTTATGAAAACGAAAAAGAAAATTTTAGTGCTGACAGATGATATGCCATGGGGGCATCGGTCAATTGCTAAAGCTATTTATGCCTATTTAAAAGAGAATGAGAAAGGAAGTGACTACGAAGTATTTTTTAGGGAAATAAAGGCAAATATCGGGATTGGTGGTGATTTGTATACTTTTACTTATCGATATTTTCCTAAAACAAATAAACTTATTCATGACTTTTCAAAAAAGAAGATGGCAAGAGAGTTAATGGAGGATATCTCCATAATAAATTTGCCGAAACTTAAAAAGGAAGTAGAGAATATTGAACCTGATTTGATTATTTCAACTTATTTTTTCCATAGTCATTCTTTGGCCAGGTGGAGGACTAAAAGTGGTAAGAAATTTAGGTTGTGGACAGTAGTCGCTGACCCTTGGACGATAAATCCAATTTCGTTTGTAAAGGAAGCAGACTTGAATTTGGTTTATGATGAGGTTGGACTTAGGGAAGGATTGAAATATGGGTTAAAAAGAGAGCAAATAGTGATAACTGGTTGGTGGACTAGATTGGCAATGTATGAGAAGCACAATTATAAAGAGGTAAGACGAAAATTAGGGTTTAATGATGACAGGCCAGTGGTATTTGTTGGAGGGGGAAGTTTGGGGACAAATTCTTTACCAAAATTATTACCAACAATGCTAATGATCGATAAAAAAGTGGGTTTTATTATTAATACGGGAGTGGATAAAGTGGCTTTTAATTTGGTGAGGGAATATCAAAAAATGTTTTCTAAACTGAGGAAAGATAACACAGTTAAAATTGTTCATTTGGGATGGATTGAAAATATGGCTGAGGTTTTGTCGGCTTGTGACATTGTCTTTGGTAAGGCTGGTCCAAACTTTTTGTTTGATGTGGTGGCAGTAGAAAAACCATTTGTGGCGATTACTCATATTGGTGGTCAAGAAGATGGGAATATTGATTTGATTAGAAAGAAAAAACTAGGTTTGATTAGAGAAAAGAATGGGGAAATATCAGATTTTTTGATGGAATATTTAAAAAATCCTAAATATTTCGAATCGAGATTTAATAAAAATATTCAGATTGAGGCCAAGAAAAACAGAGAAACTTTGCCAGGTATATTAGAATTGGTTAAAAAAGAGCTGTCTTATCGGATTTAGTCTTGTTTGGTGTATTGTTTACCACCCATGAGATATTCTTCCTTTGGCGAAGCATGATAGCCGTTTAAAAAGACATTTGAAATGAGACGGAATTGTTTGGCTAAAGAGGATAAAGTACCTTCTTTTCGACAGCGACGGAGAGAAAAAATGTAGCGAGGTGATCTTAGAATAGAGTATTTGTAGTTGAAATTATAGAGTTTTTGAAATAATTGACCGTCTTCTCCGAATTTGGTTTTGTCATCATATCCGCCAACATCAAAGAAAGCACTTCTTTTGACGGCTTGCATAGCACCGTAAGAGAGTGGAGTTTTAATAGCCCGCCCAAATTCGAAAATGAAGTTACTGAGAGGAATGTAGACTCTTTCTAATAATTTATCTGAATCAACATCAATGTATGTTGAGAGAAAGTGAGGATGTTTTTTTTCAAAAGCTTGAGCAATCCCATTTAAATAATCTTTGGGAATTTGAGTGTCAGCGTCAAAGAAAATTAATATATCGCCTTTGGCTTTTTTGGCACCAAGATTACGTTGAAAAGAAACATTTCGGGTTGTAGTGGAGCAGAGATGTAGTGGGTATTTTGATTTGAATTGGGTGGCAACTTGGCCGGTTTTATCATCTGAGTTACCATCAACAACAATAACCTCAAAATCATTGAAGGTTTGAGAATTAAGATTTTTAAGTAATTTGGGGAGAAAATGTTCTTCGTTGAGGCAGGGAATGACAATAGAAAAGTATGGATTTTTCATAAAGTATTTTCCCTATTAATTGAGAGACTGTAAATAGGCAAAAAATATCCCACCCAAAGCTGGCTTCAATAGTGGCTTTTCCACGCTGAAAAAACGTGGGGAAAACCGGTCTAATAGGACGAATCTTAAAAGACACAAGTTTTCCATTTAAGAAGTTTAGCTAGAAAAAACACCTTCTTAAAGCTTGGGCTTGAGGTAGGATAATTAAGTCTAGCAACAATGGAAATTTTTGTCAGAAATTAAATTAACGGTTTGCGGTGTTTATGCGATGATTAAGGATGGTTTCGATTTAAATTCACCTTAATAAAAAAAATGAAACCCCCGAGTGCTTTTAAGCTGTTGTGCATGATGCACAACCTCGGGGGTATAGGTATGGATCAGAAAAGAATAGGTCGTATTTCTCCGATAGGGAGATAGTGAACGAGGGTTTGGTTGTCAAAAACGTATCCGCTAGCTTCGAACTGGTCGTGGAGATGTCCATGGACGGCAGCAATAGCCTGAGTGTCTTTGATGACCATGGCCATATTGGCTTCGATATCACGGTTTTCTGGGGTCATACTAGCTTTCCTTTTGACCGGAGACCAAAGAATATGGGCGTGAGAAACTAGAATCGTCTTGTAGTCATCATAGATGACTTCGGGTACCATGGTAGCCTTAACCGAGCTATCAAATGGCCATAGAATAAAAGCTATTCTGTCAGTATGGTCATAAACAATGGACGGTTTGTCCGAGTAAGTGATGTACTTTGGGTACTTCTTATTTTTTCGGATAACGTCGCCTAAGTAGAATGACCGTTCTGCTTTGGGAATTGGGACACATTTTGCTCCACGGCAGTAGTCGAGAGGAGTCCTTGCATCCCAGTTGCCTTCGACAATGTGGAACAAAACGCCATATTTTTTGGCGGTATCATAAACGAATTTAATGATACTGTCGGCATTGGCTTTGAGTCCTTGACGAAGTAAACTGCGTGCTTCGGTACTGAGATTTCCGACAAAATGGCCATAATGGACATAACTGATCATTTGTCGGATTTGTTTGGCAGAAAATTGGAGACTTCTGTCGTTAATGGTTGCAAGGAAGTCGATTAAGAGAGCAAGTTCGCTCCCAATGGAGTCGTTCCTGTCGCCAATGGGGAGATTGAGAAGTTCGTTGTCGTTGATGTCAGGTTTTTTGGTGAGAACGGCTTTGGCTGGATTGTAGACATTGTAAAACAATTTCTGCAATTTTGCCATTTCGCCGGTGCCGATGATGTCGCCAAGGAAGAAAATTCGCCTGATGTCGGGATATTCTTTCATGGCTGCTTCAATCTTGTCTTGGACCTGAAGTCCGTGTAGATCGGAAACGAACAAATACTTTTCGTTACCAGAGGGATGCATAGTGAAGGGATACCAATTTTCCATAACATAACCACCTTTCTTTATTTTGAGCACTGTGTTTGCACTCGAACTGAATATTAAAAATTAATACTCAAATCGAGTACAAACACTTTTCTGATCCGTTTATATTAAAGTGCTAAACCAAAAAGCATTATTTTGATTTATTAAAAAGACTCGGTATTGTATCAATTTTGGTTAATAAATTCAAATTATAGGATATAAAAACCTAATTTCTAATGTCTATGTAGGAATATGAGATATAATTGCTGTATGAAAAAAGAAAAAATAGAAATAACTAAAGATGTAATGATTGGGGATTTAGTAGAGAATTATCCTGAGTTAGGAAGAGTTTTGGTAGAAGAGTACGGATTCCACTGTATTGGTTGTATGGCGGCAGGGATGGAAACATTGGAAGAAGGGGCAACAGTTCATGGTATGGATAAAAAGGAAATTGAAAAGATGGTAGGTGACCTTAAAGCCCTGGTATCAAAAGCCGGAGAATAAAGCTGGCAATAGGAGAAATAACGGAGTTAATTATAGTGTTATTGCCAAAAATTGGTAAAAACAACAAGACTATTAACAAAACAAACCCGTAGCGATCAAAAGCTTCAGACCATTTAATACTTGATTCGGTTGGGAGGAGATTTAAGAATATTTTGGATCCATCTAATGGTGGAATAGGGAGTAAGTTGAAGACAAAAAGAGAGACATTAATGACGATTAGAATATAAGAGATGTAAGAGAAGATTCCATTGGGGATATTGGCAAACCTCAAAAACAAAGAAACAATAATAGCTAGAATGAGATTACTCAATGGTCCGGCTAAAGAGACGATTATTTCATCTCTTTTGGGATGACGAAAATTGAAAGGATCAATAATAACTGGTTTAGCCCAACCAATGGTTGGAACACTAGTAAACATACCCATTAGAGGAAGTAAAATAGTACCAATAAGGTCAGCGTGAGCTAGTGGATTAAGACTGAGACGACCCATTGATCGAGGAGTAGGATCACCAAATTTATCAGCAGCTAAGGCATGAGAAAATTCGTGGATAGTAATGGCAATAATAAGACAAATAAATGAAATAAAAGAGATGATAATTTTTTCCATATTCCAAAAAAATGGTTGTTCTGATATTATACCTTACTATGAGAACATGTAGTTTATGCAGTAAAGGGACTAAAGTTGGTCGAAATCGATCACATGCCCAAAACCGCACTCCAAGAACCTATAAAGCCAATATTCAAAAAGTGACTTTGTCTGTAGGTGAGGATAAAATCAGTGGTATTTTTTGTACCAAATGTTTGAAAAGACTTAAAAAAGAGACTAAGGAACAAAAAACGGCACTTAATTAAGCACCGTTTTTTTTAGACGAACAAATTTCACTTATTTTTTCTTAGCTGTTTTTTTGACAGTTTTTTTGGCGACTTTCTTAGCTGGTTTCTTTACAGCTTTTTTAACTGTTTTCTTGACGACTTTTTTAGTAGCTTTCTTTTTTGTTGGCATATTTTTTACCTCCTTAATAATAATTATGAGATTTTTTAAATCTTTGTCAAAAAATGAAAACCCTAACCTTGGGTTATATTTGAATTATAGGGAACTGATTTTAGATGGATATTACGATTTTTTTGTTAAATTTTTCCTGTTTTGAGGGTAAAATTGATTTGACATAAAAATAAAATTAACAGGAAAAGAAAATATTTTTTTTAAAATTAGCCTAAGGTAACAGAAAAAGAGGTGCTGACTAATGATGATAAAGTCCAATAAATTTAAAATTGATGTTAATTTTTTGCCTTATTATAGACAAAAATATTTTTAATGGTTTTTATAAAATGATGGGGTTTGTTTTATTTATGGAATAATACTTGGAAATTTCCGTCCATTTGGTACGATTTTTGCCTTCAATTTGCACTTCGACAGGCTCAGTGTTGAAGTTGAATATTTTCATTTTTAATTGATTGCCTTTTTGATCAGTGATGTAGGTCCAAGCAATTGGCCAGGGGTTGAGGGCACGAATAAATCTTTCGATTTTGGCGTTGTCCCACGACCAGTTGATTTGGGCTTTGTCTTTGTCAAATTTAGGAAAATAGGTTTTTTGAGAATGGTCTTGAGGTTTAACTAACCCCGGATTAGTAACATAGTCTTTTAATATTTTTTCTAGATTGGTTGCGGCAAGATCGAAAGATTTTTGATAAAAAGTGACACTGGTTTCTTGGGGATCGATATCAAATGGAACTTGGGTGATAATTGGTCCATGATCGGGGAGAATATCAATTTGGAAGAAAGTAACACTACTTCGAGTCTCACCGTTAATTATTTGCCAAGGTCCAGGAGTAGCGCCTCGATATTTTGGTAGAGGAGAAGGGTGAATATTGATAATTTTGTATTTGGGAATATCAATCATTTCTTGGTCAAAATAAGGCGGACCAAAAGCGACACAAAGACCAAGGTCTGGTTTTAAATTTTCAATTTTCAATTTACAATTTACGTCAAATTCTTCTATTTGGAGGAGAGGAAGGTTATTTTTTTTAGCAAAGGCAGCGACAGGGTTAGGAATAATTTCTTGTTTTCGGCCGAATGGTTTGTCAATTTTAGTAACGACAGAGGAAACAAAGAAATCAGGAGCTTGCAAAATTTTTTGGAGAATAGTAACAGAGTGGGAAGATGACCCAAAGAAAATTATATTAATCATGTTAATAATTCGATTATATCTTGATTTATAGCCAATTTGTTACAATAACATATGACTAAAATTGTGATTTACCCTAATGAGGTTTTGCGAAAGAAGGTGGTAGAAGTAAAAAATATCGACAAGGGGACAGAAAAAGAAATAAATATTTTGAAAAAACTTTTGGCTGATGGGGAAAATGCAGCTGGTTTGGCGGCTCCACAAATTGGAATATCAAAAAACTTTTTTGGGATGAAGGTTGAAGGAGAAGTGGAAATATACTTTAACCCAAAGATAACAAAAACTTGGGGAGAGAGATCGTTTCCTAAAATAATAACTAATAAAGGTGAAGATGAAGACTTTTTGGAGGGATGTTTGTCTTTTCCTGATTATTTTGGAACAGTAAGAAGATGGTTAAAAATTGAGGTTGAATGGCAAGAATGGAATGGAAAAATGTTTATTTCAAAGAGTAAAGAATTATCCGGTTTTGAGGCAATTGTTTGGCAACACGAAAGTGATCATTTACTAGGAAAATTGTTTGTGGATTATATTAAAAAGGAGGGGGGAAAATTTTACAAATGGAACGGAAAAGAGATGGTGAAAGCAGATATAGATAAGATCTAATAAGTACGTCATTGCGAGGAACAGTTACAATTGTGACGTGGCAATCTCAATGAGATTGCTTCACTTTGTTCGCAATGAAGTGTTTATTGTTTATTGATTTCGTCGATTAGTTTTTGGGCGTCGGTGTTGGTGGGAGCATATTTGATAGTTTGTTCTAAGTTTATTTTGGCTTGATCATATTTTTTTTGGTCAAAATAGATTTTTGCTAAAGCGAAGTAAGCATGGTCATAATTTGGCTTGAGATTGACAGCTTTTTGATAGTAAAAAGCAGCGTCGTCAACAAGAGAAGCTGATTCTAAGAATTGACCGAGAGAATAATAAATTTTGGCATCGGTAGGGGCAAGTTTGGACGCTTGAAGCATAGAATCAACTGTTTTAATGAAATAGTTACTATCGATGCTGGAAAGATAAAAATATATTTGGGCTCGTTGTTTCCAAAAATTAATATTGGCAGGAGAGATGTTGATAGCACGATCGGCTGATTGAGTGGCTTGATTGATGTAGTTTGAATCTTTGGTGAGAATAGCCATTTTGGCAGCAGCAGTACTATGGCCGATAAGATAATTAGGATTGTTAGATGATAAATCTAAACTTTGGGAGACTTGGTTATAGGCCGATTGATAGTCTTGGTGGCTATCACTAGACTCTGATTTGGCGAAAAAAATGTCGGCAAAATAATTTGAGATATTTTTTTGAACAAGCCAGATGAAAAAGAATATAGTGATAAAAATAAAGATTTTTTGGGCTTTAAAAAGGTGGGGTTTATTTGGATAAATGATTTCATTACTAATAAGGGCGGGGAGGAGGAAAAAGAATAAAGAGACAGTAACGACAGAAAACCCAGCTGCGTTAGTAATGAGAATACTTATAAATGAACACAAGATGGGTAAGGATAAATTTCTAATGTCTAATGTCGAATTTCTAATTAAATTTTTAATTAAGAAAAACAAAACAGTAAAAATAAGAATCAAATAAGGAATAGTACCAACGATTCCGGTAGTAGCTAAGAAGTTTAAATATTCATTATGAGCTTTGTTGTAAAGGAAGTCCCACTCTGAAGTAAGATTGTGTTCAGAGCTTCTGGTCCAATAGTAGGAATAGGCAAAAGTCTCAACACCAGTTCCAACTAAGGGAAATTTTTTGAATAAATCAAAGGAGCCCTGCCAAACGATTTTTCGGATATCTCCTGATGGGGTAATTAAGATGTCAGATTTCAGATTTTCAGATTTCAGATTTTTTGATTTTTGGGGTAAAACTAAATCTTTGATGGGATTGTTAATAACAAGTGAAAGGAAAATTAATAATGAACAATGAATAATTAATAATTTTCTGGGAAAATTTTTTTTGAAAAAAGTAATGAGGAAAAATAGAGAAAGTGAGATGATAGAGGCAAGAATGCCAGATTTTGATTTAGTAAAAAGAAGACAAATAAATAAAGTAATCGATGATAAATCATAAATGATAGATTTTTTTTCTAAAGATTTATATAAAGAAAAAGGGAGAAGAATACAAAGATAAGCAGCAAGCCAGTTTGGCTGTCCGAGAGTAGAGAAGACTCGAGATCTGACATCTTGAACCCAAAGATTTTGGTCGATACCAAAATGTTCTAAAATTCCATAAATAGCAACGATTGTACCTGATAATAGGGAGAAATTGATAATATCTTTTTTGAATTTTTCATCAATGTAAGGGAGGATCGACCAGTAGAGAAAAGAAAAACTAGTGACTGATAAAAGTCCGCCATTGAGTCGAGATGAATAACCATAGAATGAGGTGTAGATATCGATGGAAGTAAAAGTACAAATGATCTGAGAAATTAAAAATAAAAGAAGAGGAAGATTTAGAAAATTTTTTTGGAGAAGGTGAGTATTGCCAGAAAACCAATTAATTAAGTGGAGACAAACAATAGTTATAGTGATTAAGTAAATAAAATACATTTTGGGAATTTCGAAAAGTTCGGAGTTGAAAAAGGTGAATATTAGAGGGGTGATGGAAAAAAGAATAAGGTAAAGAATTTTGATAATTCGGTCGATGGTTTTCATGTATAAGCTTATTGTACCCGAAAGCTAGTGTAAGTTGCTATAATTTTAGGGTGAAGTTATTTAAAAATATTATTGAAAAGGCAGTGATTTTTGGGGACCTTTTTAGCTGGGATATTGGGAAGTAATAATACTTTGATTTATCTGAAAGATAGAGGGATAGTGATTGATGAACCAACAATGTTGGCTCGTCATAAAAAAAAGCGATGGACTGGGTTATCGGCCCCAAAAGTTGACCTAAAAAGGCCGGTCGCTTATGGATTTAAAGCAAAATCAATGTGGAGTCGGGAACCAAGACAAATAGAAGTTATTAGTCCAATTAAAAATGGAATTATTACTGATTTAGAAGGATTAGAGAGTCTGATGGCTTATTATTTCAAGTTGGTTTATGATGTCCCTTCGAAGTATCCAAAGATTTTTAAACCAAGAGTGATTGTGGGAGTGCCAACTTTTATTAATCAGGTTCAAAAAAGAGCAATAAAGTCGGTATTATTAGCTGTTGGAGCAAGAGAAGTGGTTTTAATAGAAGAAGTTATTTTGGCGGCGATAGGGTTGAATCTTCCTGTAGATACAGCAAATGGATTAGTGATTGTTGATGTTGGCGGAGGAAAAACGGAAGTTAGTGTTGTTTCTATGGGTGGGGTAGTGATTGGAAAAGGAATTAGAACCGCTGGGATGGATTTAGATAATGCCATTATGAATTACGTAAAAATGAAATATGGATTGTTGATTGGTCCTAATAGTGCTGAAAAAGTTAAAATAGATTTAGAACTTAATAGTATTGTCAAGGGTAGAGATTTGGAAACAGGATTGCCAAAAAGTGTTAAATTGACTAAAGCAGAAATACATGAGGCTGTAAGTTTGGAATTGGGTAAAATAGTGAAATTAGTAAAGTCGGTTTTGGATGAAACTCCACCAGAAATGATGGATGATGTTCTAAAAAGAGGGATTGTCTTGGTGGGTAACGGGTCAAAAATGAGTGATTTGGCAGAAATGATTGGAGCTGAGACAAAGATCCACACGGTTTTAGCTGATGATCCGGGGATGGCAGTAATTAAGGGTTGTGGGCAGTTAGTGGAAAATAGAAATTTATTAAAACAGGTTAAACTAATCACACTAGGATAATATGAGGGAAGAAAATGTTTTTCCTTGGAAATATTGGATTTTAAAGTTTGGACTGGTTTTGAGTTTGATGATTTTGTTGGTGGTGATTTCTCGGCTGAGTTTGATAGAGGGTAAATATTATGTAGAAGTAGCTAGAGATAATAAGATTTATGAGAGTGTGATCCCGGCACCAAGGGCAGAAATTGTAGACAGAAAGGGCCGAAGTATTGCTAAAACGGTTTATCAATATTTTAAAATTGAAGACGGTAATAAGATTTATCAAAATTCGGGGGATTTTGATGGATATAAGTTTGAGGGTAAAGACTTATCTTATGAGGTAAGGAGGCAATATAGTTATGATGAATCAGCTTCAATGATAACTGGTTATGTTGGTAGGGCGAATGACAATGATATAAAAAACAATAAATGCGGAATCAAAATGAGAATGGATGATTTGGTCGGGCGGGGTGGAATTGAAGACTATCTTGATTGTAAAATTCGCGGTAAAAATGGCAAAAGAGTTGTCGAGGTCGATGCTTTGGGAAATTATGTTCGAGAATTGGGAAGAGAAGAGCCAGAAATAAAACCAAAGATTGCTTTATCGATTGATGCTTATTGGCAAGATAAAATATATAAATTATTAGGGAAGAGAAAAGCGGTAGTAATAATGAGTGAACCGGATACTGGGAAAATAATTAGCTTAGTTTCGAGTCCGGCGTTTAACCCGAATGATTTTTCTGATCAAAATAATGCCAAGATTAATGATTATTTAGCTGATAAAGAAAACTTACCTTTACTTAATAGAGCAATATCGGCTCGATATCATCCTGGTTCTGTTTTTAAAATAACTATGGCAACTGCAGGATTAGAAAGTGGAGTGATTGATAAAACAACTTTGATTGAGGATACAGGCGTGCTAAAGGTGGGGGATTATTCTTATAAAACTTGGAGTGGAAAGTCTGATGGAATGGTAGATATTGTAAAAGCAATTAAAAGGTCAAATGATATTTTTTTCTATAAATTAGGAGAGTTGTTGGGGGTGGATAGGATTAAAACTTGGGCGCTGAAATATGGCTATGGAAATAAAACTGGGGTAGAAATAATAGGTGAGGTCGAAGGAG
>CAZNDF010000007.1:13136-19325 GCA_964571775.1 uncultured Gammaproteobacteria bacterium
AGTCCCTGATGATGAATGGAAAAGGAAAACTAAGGGAGAAGCTTGGTATTTGGGAAATACCTATCATTTATCAATAGGACAAGGTGATTTAGACGTAACACCGTTACAAGTGAACCAAATGACAAACATTATTGCTAATAAGGGAGTCAAATGTCGGATGAGTATCCTTAAAGAGGCAAAAGTGGAGTGTAACAGTATTGGAATTAAAGAAGAAACTTGGGAAACGGTTATTCAAGGGATGAAACAAGCTTGTAAAAGTGGTGGAACGGCTTGGCCTCTTTTTAATTTTAAAACTGAAATTGCTTGTAAGACTGGAACTGCGGAGGTTGGTGATGGGAGTAAAGATACTCATGCTTGGTTAACAGCATTTGCTCCGGCAGATAACCCACAAATTTCGATTACAGTGATGGTGGAAAGAGGTGGGGAAGGAAGTGATGTAGCAGCACCGATAGTCGGAGACATTCTAAAAGAATGGTTTAATGAACCTAATACTTTAGTGCCGAGATATAACAAAGATAAGACAATTGTAAATGAGTAGCTGGTTGACAGAGGGAGTATTATAGATAACAATGACAGATATGCCAAAGACACTATTAATAGTAGAATCACCAACCAAGGCCAGAACTATTGGCAGATATTTAGGGAAAGATTACAAAGTGGTTGCCACAGTGGGTCATATACGCGATTTGCCAAAGAATAAAATGGCCGTAGATATGGCTAATAATTTTGAAGTGGAATATCAGATTGATAGTAAAAAAAAGAAAGTAGTGGATGAGTTAGTTAGGGCAAGTAAAGAGGTTGATGTAATTTTGTTGGCATCCGATCCTGATCGTGAAGGGGAAGCTATTTCTTGGCATGTAAAATGGATTTTGGAAAATAGTAAACCATCTAAATCAAAAAAAATAGCGAAGTCTGAGAGTAAGATTTCGGAAAAAATTTCAAGAATTACTTTTCATGAAATTACAAAGGAAGCAGTAGAAAACGCCCTTAAAGAAGCCAGAGATATTGATATGGATTTGGTTAACGCTCAACAGGCAAGACGGGTGTTAGATAGGGTAGTGGGTTATAGTTTATCTCCTGTTTTATGGAAGAAAGTAAGACGAGGCTTGTCGGGGGGAAGAGTTCAGTCAGTGGCGGTAAGATTGATTTGCGAGAGAGAAAAAGAGATAAGGTCGTTTACAAAGGAAAAATTTTATATTGTTTTGGCTGAGTTGAGTAAAAAAGAGACGTTCCAAGCAGATTTGGTCAAATTAGATGGTAAGAGTGTGTTTATAAGTACAAAATTAAAACTATTTGATGGTGATTTTACCTATTCAAAATCGGTTTTTAAAACAGAACAGGAAGTAAATGATTTTATTAAGTCATTAGAAAAAGAATTTACAGTAGATAAAGTTACTGGTAAAGAAATCTTTCGAACACCATTACCAGCTTTTACTACTTCAAAACTTCAACAAGCAGCAGCTAGACGGATGGGGTGGTCGGGTAAACAAACTATGAGTGTAGCCCAAAAACTTTATGAAAAAGGTTTGATTAGTTACCACAGAACTGACTCGGTTTATTTATCAGATAAAGCAATTGGTGAATTTAGGGAATTTATTACTAAAGAATATGGAAAGAATTATTTGTCAGAAAAAGTAAGGGTTTATAAAAATAATAGTAAAAATGCTCAGGAAGCCCATGAGGCAATTAGGCCAACAAATGTATCAATCCAGGACATTGAAGGAGCTGATTCTCGAGAGATGAGGTTGTATGAAATGATTTGGAAGAGGGCGGTATCAACCCAAGGAGCAGCGGCAAAAATGAAAAATACTACAGTAACATTTTCCAATAGAAAGGCTCTGTTTCAATCAAAAGGAGTAAGAATGTTGTTCGATGGATTTTTGAAGATTAGTGGTGAAAAACATGAGGATCAAATTTTGCCAGAATTGATTGAAGGAGAGAAAATCCAAAGCAAAAAAATCTGGACTCAAGAAAATGAGACTAGTCCAATGCCGAGATATAGTGATGCTAGTTTAGTGTCGAGTTTGGAAAAGCAAGGGATTGGTCGTCCAAGTACTTATGCCCCAATCATTTCAACAATTATTATGCGCCAGTATGTGGAAAGAGATGAAGGGAAATTTAAGCCAACAGTTTTAGGTAATGCGGCCAATGAATTTTTAGTTAAGAACTTTGAAGATATTTTGTCGTTACCTTTTACCGCTGAGATGGAAGAAAGTTTAGATAAGGTAGCTTTGAACAAATTAAATTGGGTAGAAATGATGAAAAAGTTCTGGAAAGGTTTTGAAAAAGAAGTCAAAAAAGCAGATAAGGACGGGGAAAGAGTTAAGGTTGAAACTGAAAAGTTAGATGAAAAATGTCCTGAATGTAAAGAGGGTGATTTGGTTATAAGATTGGGCAGATTTGGTAAGTTTGTTTCTTGTGATCGTTTCCCCGAATGTAAATACAGTCGACAATATCAAGAAGACGCAGGGTTTAAATGTCCTGAGTGTGGTAAAGATGGAGTAGTTAGAAGAACAAAAACAGGGCGAAAGTTTTATGGTTGTTCGGATTATCCAAAATGTAAGTGGGCGGGATGGAAAAAACCATAAACGAGGTTTTTAAATTTAAAACGCGTCATTACGAGACCGAAGGTCGTGGGTAATCTCGATGAGATTGCTTCGTTATTTATAAAATTCCTCGCAATGACGTTTGTTTTTTTATCTATAAACTGTTTTTAGGTTTACCCCAGTGCATTTGGGAAGTATGGATGACTTTGTCGCGTTGTTGATTTTTGCAAGATAATGGGGCAAGGGTAGTAGCGTAGAAAGGTTGGGTGGTTTCAGAGTCGATAGAGAGTTTACAAATAACTTGGTATTTGCCAATCTTGACTAAATCTTCAGGAGGGAATTGAGTTCCAAATTCTTTGGCTAAAATAAAAGCGTCTTGATTGCCAACAACAAAAGAGATAATGGAGCCAACGTTACCTAAAATAGCATCTTGAATCGTCCTGTCTAATTGAGACATATATTGATTGGCGACAATGAGATTGAGCTTGAATTTTCGGGCTTCAGAGAGAATCTTGATAAAGGCTTCGGTGGCAAAGTTTTGAAATTCATCAACGTAGAGATAAAAATCAGCACGGTCTTCAGCAGCTTGGAAAACTCGGTTCATAGCTGAGAGTTGAATTTGGGTGATCAACATAGCGCCTAAAAGGGAAGAATTATCTTCACCTAAACGACCGGTGGAAAGATCAGCAATCAAAATCTTTTTATTATCCATAATTTCTTGGATATTTATTTTTGATTTAGCATGAGCGACAGTATTTCGAATATTAGTTGAAGCGATGAATTGGCCGACTTTATTCAAAATAGGGGAAACTGCTTCGTTTTGAAATTTTGGGTCCATACGATCAAATTCATTAACCCAAAAGTTTTTGAGGGTTTGGTTGGTTAGTCTGCCAACAACTTGGCTACGAAAGTTTTTATTGGTAAGGATTTCAACAATGTGGGTGAGATCACTGCCAGGAGTGTTAACCAAAGTAAGAACGGCATTTCTTAAGATATGTTCAAGCCGAGGCCCCCAAGAAACAGTGCCATAAAGTTTTTTAAAAATAGAGAGAACTCCAGAAGCAATAAGTTCTTTTTGAGAATCATTTTTAGCTTCGAGAACATTGAGAGGGTAGACATATTCAGGATCAGCCGGATTGAAGTAACAGATATCGTTAATGCGGTTACTGGGAATATAGTCAAGAATGGTATTACATAAGTCGCCGTGAGGGTCGATAACGGCGACACCGCGGCCTTTGCGGATGTCATCAATAGCCATGTTGGCGATAAGAGTAGTTTTACCAGTACCGGATTTACCGATGATATAGGTATGGCGGCGGCGATCTTCGCCTTCACGAATACCAAAAATAGCATCTTTGTTTCTAAACTCGGTTTTGGCAAAGAAGGTAATTTTTGATTTTTCTTCAGGGGTGGTATTGTCAGCAACTGGCAGGTTTTCTGGAGGGTCGGAATAAAGTTTTTTACCCCAAGCGATATTGGGAAGCTTGGTCATTTTGTTGGGGAAATGCCAGATGGCTGAAAGTTCTTCAGTATTAAATATTTGTCCTTTAAGATTGGACATAACTTCTCTTTGTGTAATTGATTTAAGAAGCTTTTTTTTGGTAAAAAAGTTTGGCGAAAAGGATTTTATGAAATTACCTCGAGGATTAGTGTAAGCTCCAAAAGAGGAAGAGACAGAGGAAATAAGACCTGGGCTGTTGGAAAGAAAATTAATTTGAGCAAAGATTCCAGGGAATTGGATTTTTTGTTCGAAAATCATTTTATCTGGGTGAGCAGTGCGAATATTACGTTCACGGTCAACTAAAATCCCATTTTGGATGGTACTAATAATGTTGCTTTGCCAGTTTTTGGGTGGGGAAGACAATACTATTTGAAAAACAAAAAAATCTTTAGGGTTGTTGGACCGAGAAAGAGGGGCAAGAACTGAATTAAGAGGGTCAGTTTCTTTGAAATCTTTGGTAGTTTTAAGAGGATAGCTATAAGATTTACCTAGACCTAACTGAGTGAAACAAGGAGTATTGGTTAACGGAGAACAAGTTTGGGGGGTTGGATCACCACTAGGAGCTACTTCTGGACTGAGAAAGGTTTGGATATAGTCAGGGGTTTCTCGAATAACAGCACTGGAATATTGAGCTAAAATTTGGGATCGGAAAAACTCAAGATCGGCTATAGGAACGGCGACAAAAAATCTGATTTGACCATCTTTTAGGACAATTTCTAGTGAAGATATGGTTTTTTTCTTGTTAGTTAGTTTTTCAATAAAAGAGCTTTTGGAAAATTGAGTAAAATTGGCAAGCAAAGAAGACATCGACTCAAAAGTAAATTCATTTTCTTGAGGTAAGCGGACTTCGAGAATGACAAGATTGCTGTCAGACATGAGTCTATTTTAGCAATTTTTTAGTAGAAATAGATAGATAGTGGAGAGGTTATCTTATAATATTTTAGAAAAATATCTTATATTATAAAAATATTGAATTTTTAGGTTCAAAATGATATAATGATCTTGAATTTAAGATAAATGCGTTCTAAATTAGTGGTGATACTCTTTTGATTCATTTACACTAAAATAATTCTTAAAAAAACCAAAAAATGGTTGTTAAGATATTTTTTTGTGCTATAATTTCCCAATTAAAAATTTCCTGATTTTTGACACGAGAATCCTGGGGTAAAGACCCAGTGTCAGAAATTTAATAATAAGGAGCATTCCGACAAGTCGGAATAAAAAAACTATGGCAGAAGCCAAAAAAATAATCACAAAAACCGTCAACCGAAGCGGAAAATCTTTGGTTAAAAAAGCATTGGTAGTTAAGGCTAAAAATCAAAGTAAGATTTCAGCTGAAAATATCAAGAAATTAAACGAAAAACTTAAACAAGAAAAAGATTTAGCAGTCAAAGTAGCAGCTGAAGCAAATAATGGTTCTGTTGAGACTAAAAAAGAAGTAGTTAAAGAAGATAAGAAATATAATTTAACCATTGGTTTAAAAGATTTGTTAAATGCTGGTTGTCATTTGGGTCATAAGATTTCTAAAACTCATCCAAAAGCAAGAGATTTTATTTATGGAAAGAAAGATGGAGTCGAAGTAATTGATTTATTAAAAACTTTGGAAGCTTTGGAAAAAGCTTGTAATTTTATTTACAACCAAAAAAGAAATAATAAACAAATAGTATTGGTTGGAACCAAAAGACAATCCCGCGAAGTGGTCCGAAGAGTGGCAATGAGCGCTGGTGTTCCTTATGTAACCGATAGATGGTTAGGTGGAACTATTACTAACTGGGATCAAATCAAAAAAGACATTAAAAAACTTAATGATCTTAAAGAAGGAATAGAGAAAGGTAAATTTACCGAAAACACCAAGAAAGAGATTTCAGAAATGAATAAAGAAATTGTCAGATTAGAAAAAATTGTTGGTGGTCTGACCGGTCTAGACAGACTTTTTGATGTTCTTTTTGTAGTTGATGCTGGTTTTGAAAAAACCGCAGTTAAAGAAGCTAAATTGAGAAAAATCAAGACAGTAGCTATCAGTGACACTGACGCTAACCCTTTTAAAGTTGACTTTGCTATTCCAGCAAATGATGATTCTTCAAAAAGTGTCAATTTGATTGTTGAAGAAATCGGTCGAGCTATTAAGGCTGCAGGAACCAA
>CAZNDF010000008.1:0-93 GCA_964571775.1 uncultured Gammaproteobacteria bacterium
TAGTTCCTATTCTTTCTAAACCAAATATTCAATATTTGATTGAAGAAGCTATTGGAGCTGGCATAACTGAAATTGCTATTGTTCATCGATCAG